>NZ_JAQMYQ010000129.1:0-305 GCF_028369275.1 Mitsuaria sp. RG | reverse complement strand
GGCCGTCAAGCGCTGCGCCCCAGGATGGGGCGTTCAGCGCGGTCCTCCCGGGAGCAAGAACGAAGCGAGGGAACCCCGGAGCGAAGCGTAGGGGCCGGATGATGGAGCGAGGATTTTTTGGTTCCTTTTTGATCCTTCAAAAAGGGACCCGCCGTAAGGGCGGAAAGGTGACTTTGCGTCACCATCGCAAATGAATGCGCATATAACTTTCAATACACATGCTCTAGAAGTCAAAGTCAAAGTCAAAGTCAAAGTCAAAGTCAAAGTCAAAGTCGGCCGGTGCTGGTTTTAAGGGTTGTAAGTGC
>NZ_JAQMYQ010000128.1:0-346 GCF_028369275.1 Mitsuaria sp. RG | reverse complement strand
AGCGACCTTGCGCTCACTGAATTGCTGATGCAGTTCGGTGAAGGCCTGGGCGACCAGCACCTTGCGCTCGTTGCTGGGGCCGGGTTTTCCCACGACCGCCTCCGTGGCTTCCAGCCAATCCTTCAGGTGCTCCATGCCCGCGTTGCGCCAGGCATTGAGTTGCTGGGTGATGCCAATGGCATCCTCCACCACCACCGCGATACCACGGGCTTCGGGTTTGCCGGCAACCGGGCCCAGCATGTACCGGGCCGCTGTCAGCGAGTGGACGCTGGTTTCACTGAACAGCTGGTTGTCCAGCAGCTTGCGCAATGAGCTGTCGGTTTCCGCAGCGAAATCGGCGACCAGA
>NZ_JAQMYQ010000127.1:0-349 GCF_028369275.1 Mitsuaria sp. RG | reverse complement strand
TCTGCAGCACCAGGCCGACGACTACGAGCGCTTCGACTACCCCGGCCGCTACAAGCGTGACGAAGTCGGCATCCCCTTCACCCGCACCCGCCTCACCGCCCTGCGCCACGACGCGCGCATCGCCGAGGTCGAGGGCGACGACGTGCGCCTGCAGCCGGGCCTGAGCTTCGACCTGGTCGAACACCCCCGCGCAGACCTCAACATCCATTGGCGGGTGGCCAGCGTGCGCCACGAGGGCGCGCAGTTCACCAGCCTGCAGGAGGAAGCCGCCGGCGCCGAACAAGGCACGCGCTACTCGCAAAAGGCCCTGCTGGTGCCAGGGCGCATCGAATGGCGCCCCGAGGCGCCA
>NZ_JAQMYQ010000126.1:0-349 GCF_028369275.1 Mitsuaria sp. RG | reverse complement strand
CCTGCAGCACCAGGCCGACGACTACGAGCGCTTCGACTACCCCGGCCGCTACAAGCGCGACGAAGTCGGCATCCCCTTCACCCGTACCCGCCTCACCGCCCTGCGCCACGATGCGCGCATCGCCGAGGTCGAGGGCGACGACGTGCGCCTGCAGCCGGGCCTGAGCTTCAACCTGGTCGAACACCCCCGCGCAGACCTCAACATACATTGGCGGGTGGCCAGCGTGCGCCACGAGGGCGCGCAGTTCACCAGCCTGCAGGAGGAAGCCGCCGGCGCCGAACAAGGCACGCGCTACTCGCAAAAGGCCCTGCTGGTACCCGGACGCATCGAATGGCGCCCCGAGGCGCCG
>NZ_JAQMYQ010000125.1:0-355 GCF_028369275.1 Mitsuaria sp. RG | reverse complement strand
CGGCCTTGCTCCCGGGAGGACCGCGCTGCAGGGCCCATCCTGGGCCCCAGCGCTTGACGGGCATCCATGCCCGTCACCTCCCTCCGCAAGACCTCCGTTCGGCCTCCTGAAGTCGCGAAGTTACGAGCGGCGCCTGGACTGGCGCAGCTGTCGCTAGTTGGAGCTTAATTAATCTCTCGATCGCATCGCGGGGCAAGCCCGCTCCTACACGATAGTCGCCGTTATATAAATCCCTGTAGGAGCGGGCTTGCCCCGCGAAAGGGCCGGAAAAGCCAATACATAACTAACTGTAAAACAACTGACTTCGCATTTCTTGCTCTTGCTCTTGCTTCTAAGCGCGCGATAGCTCAGGCAA
>NZ_JAQMYQ010000124.1:0-364 GCF_028369275.1 Mitsuaria sp. RG | reverse complement strand
TGCCAACGGCACCTTCACCATCACCGCACCGGACGACGTGTTTGTCGGTGGCCAGCCTTCGATCGTCAACAAGATCGAATCGGTTGTCGGTGGTGACAACTTCGAGAAATTGACTCTCGGTGACAACTCGGTCACCACGACTGTGACCGACGAGCCAGGCACCGGTACTCCTGGCACCGACAACCAGGGCGACAAGGTCACCGTCACCATCGTTGGCAAAGGCGATGTCACCGAAGACCAGCAACCTGCCTTCACCGTCAAGGTCAGCCAGAAACTCGACCACGACCTGACCGTGACCCTGTCGAACGGCGACAAAGTCGTCATTCCAGCCGGTCAGACCGAAGCCGAGTACAAAGCCAAGGCT
>NZ_JAQMYQ010000123.1:0-385 GCF_028369275.1 Mitsuaria sp. RG | reverse complement strand
GCCATTACCTGGTCCGCCTTGTTGGTCCGACGCGGTTTCAGCGTGGTCACCACTGTCGCTGCGCACGACTCGAGGCATGCACCAAGGCAGGCGCCGATACTTTCACAGGCATAATTGGCCCGAAACAGATGTAGGAGCGGCCTTGTGCCGCGATGCGCCGCGCGGGCGGCGCTCGGTCTGATAGGCGCTGCAAGGCTCTCGGCGAACACTTGGTGGCCCTGACGCGGTCTTTTTTCCCGATATTTTAATTTGATGAAATTAACGGTTGACGCCCTCTCAGATCCCCTTATAATGCGCCCCACTTCCAGCGACATCGGAACGAAAAACTCCTTGAATATCAACGAGTTGATTGTTGAAGAGGGTTGCGGAGGTGCTTCGGTCTCAC
>NZ_JAQMYQ010000122.1:0-431 GCF_028369275.1 Mitsuaria sp. RG | reverse complement strand
ACGCCACGGATCTTCACCTGGTCGTCATTGCGACCCTGGTAGTCCAGCGTGCCATCGGCATTCCAGCGCACCAGATCGCCCGTGCGGTACATCCGCCCGCCGTTGAACGGATCGTCGAGGAAGCGCTCGGCGGTCAGTTCAGGCCGGTTGAGATAGCCCCGGGCGACCTGCGCACCACCGATGTACAGCTCGCCGGTCACCCCCACCGGTACGGGTTGGCGTTGCTCGTCCAACACGTAGACGCGGGTGTTGGCAGTCGGCTTGCCGATATGCAGCGCACCGCCCGGTTGCAGTTGCCCCGACGTCGCCACCACGGTGGTCTCGGTCGGGCCATAGTTGTTGACCAGCGCAAAGCCCGGATCGCGGTCGAACTGGCGCAGGCGATCACCGCCGACCAGCAGCGTGCGCAGGGTCGGGTGCTGGCGTTCGCG
>NZ_JAQMYQ010000121.1:0-440 GCF_028369275.1 Mitsuaria sp. RG | reverse complement strand
ACCCTGCCCGATCACCTGCGCCATCCCTACAGCGTTGCCACGCTCCAGCATGCCGACTATGCCATTCGGCCACTGCGCCAAGGCTTCCTGTACGTCATGGAGAAACGCAAGCGCAGCGGGCAGCACAACCTGCACCCGCCCTATCGCATTGCGGCGAACGGTTCATTGTCGCTGGTTGACCCCGGGCAGTCCGAGTCAGACGCCACAGACGGCCACACCCTGCGCGACATGATTCGCAACACGGCCTTGGCGTTCAACGTCCATGACCTCGAAGACCTGGCTGAGCTGCGCCTGTTCTACAGCCCCGACCCGCTGACCGAAGCGGCCCAGCAGCAACTGCTGCGTCGACGCGACAGGCTGCCGGCCGTGGATGTCGCCGCCTTCACCGGCCTTGGCTGCCCGACGCCCAGGCCTTATGTGCTGCGCCATGACCAACTGGA
>NZ_JAQMYQ010000120.1:0-471 GCF_028369275.1 Mitsuaria sp. RG | reverse complement strand
GCGGTTGTCCAGCGTTGCGGCGTTGATGTCGACATGGCGCCCGGCGCTGAGGCTGCCGCCCTGGTTATCCAGGCGGCCACCCGTGGTCAGCGTCAGGTCACCGCTGGCGATCAGGCGCTGGTTGCGGTTGTCCACGGCTCCGGCGTTGATCTTCAGGTCGGCGTCGGCCGCGCGGCTGCCATCGGCCTGGATGCCGGCCTGGATGCCCCCAAGGTTGCTCAGTTGGCCTGACGCGTCCAGTTGCACCGAACCTGCCGCGGTCAGCCCCTGACGGTTGACCAGGTCACCACGGCTTTCCACCTGCAGTTGCTTGCCGGCATGCACCGGCCCCTGGGTTTCGATACCGGTCGCCCGGATGCGCACATCGCCCCCGGCGCTGGCCTGGGCCATGCTCAGCTGGCCATTGGCATCGAGCTGGATATCGCCACCGCTGGCGATCATCCGCCCGTCGAGGCGCACACCGACACCGGC
>NZ_JAQMYQ010000012.1:0-127019 GCF_028369275.1 Mitsuaria sp. RG | reverse complement strand
CCAGGAGCGATTGGCCCGAAACAAATGTGGGAGCGGGCTTGTCCCGCGATGCGCCGCGCGGGCGGCGCTCGATCTCATAGGCGCCAGAGAATCTTCGGCGAACACCTCTGAGACACAACGCAATCCCACGGCGAACACCTCTGGAACACAACGCAACCCCAAGGCGAACACCTCGCACACACAACACAATCCCAAGACAGGCACCTAACAACACCAACCCCATTCCCAACCAACCCTCAAACCGCCCTCCCCCGCCCGACCAATCGTGGAACACGCCGCCACACCGGGGGAATGCGCAGCACCAGAAGGAAAACCCCAACAGCGGCATACACCGCCCACTCCTTCAGGTCCGAGCGCACGATCCACAGAAAGTGCAACAGCCCCAACCCGAGAATCACATAGACCAGCCGGTGCAGCTTCTTCCACCGCGCGCCAAGACGCCGCTGGCTATACCGGTTGGAAGTGACCGCCAGCGCCAGCAGGCCAAGAAAACCCAAGGCGCCGACAATGATGTAGGGCCGCTTGCGCAACTCCACCCCGAACTGCCCCCAATCCAGCCCCAGGATGAACACCATGTACGCCGTCATGTGCAGCACTATATAAGCAAAGCACCACAACCCCAGCTGACGCCGCACCACGATCCAGCCCGACCACCCCGTCAGCCGCTGCAGCGGCGTCATGCTCAGGGTGATCAACAGGAAGACCAGCGCCCCCAGGCCAAGACGGTCCACCATGATCTTGCCCGGATCCGGCCCGAGCAGCCCCATGGCCGCCTCGTACAACCACCATACGGGGAACAGGCAGCCGCTCACGAAGATCGCCAGGCGCAGCCAGGGATAACGCATCAGTAGTTCTTCCGCAGGTCGAGGCCGGTATACAGCGACGCCACTTCATCGGCGTAGCCGTTAAACATCAGCGTATCGCGCACATTGGGACTGAACAGCCCGCTGGGCAGGCGACGCTCCCGGGCCTGGGTCCAGCGTGGGTGGTCGACCGTCGGGTTGACGTTGGCATAGAAGCCGTACTCGTCCGGCGCCAGCCCCTGCCAAGTGGTCTGCGGCTGCTCCGCCACCAGGCTGATGCGCACGATCGACTTGATGCTCTTGAATCCGTACTTCCATGGCACCACCAGACGCAGCGGCGCGCCATTCTGGTTGGGCAGCTCACGGCCATACATGCCCACCGCCAGAATCGCCAGCGGGTTCATCGCCTCGTCCAGGCGCAAGCCCTCCACATACGGCCAGTCGATCAGGGCAAAGCCGGACCGCTGGCCGGGCATGCTCTTGGGGTCTTCCAGGGTTTCGAAACGGATATAGCGCGCTTTCGAGGTTGGCTCGACCTGCTTGAGCACCTGAGCCAAGGGGAAGCCCAACCAGGGAATCACCATCGACCAGGCCTCCACGCAGCGCAGGCGGTAGATCCGCTCCTCAAGCTGGTAAGGCTTGACGAAGTCCTCCAGCGCATAGCGCCCGGGCTTGGCCACCTCGCCATCCACCACCAGGCTCCAGGGCTCGGTCTTCAGGCTGCCGGCATTGGCCGCCGGATCGCCCTTGTCGGGCCCGAACTCGTAGAAGTTGTTGTAGTGGGTAGCGTCCTTGAACGGCGTGATCGCCTCACCGCTGACGGTAACCGCCTGCCAACGGGTGCTGGCCAGCTTGTCATTGAACCAGCCGGGGGCGGCACCGGCCTGGACGTCGGCATAGCGGGACATCTCGGCAGCCGTGCCCAACCGCGGCAACGCACCCAGGGCCGCGCCCGCAAGGCCTGCGCCCAGCAACCTGCGACGGGAGAAGTAGATGGATTCGGGGGTGATCTCCGACGCTTTGCAGTCGGACGGTCGGGGAAGCTTGATGAGCATGGCGGCTCCACAGTACGGGTCACTGATGTACACGTAAGACTATGGAGCCGGCAGGTTATTCCGCGATTAAATCCTTGTCAGGATTTACGACGGCGCGCCCGCAACAGGAACTGGATCGGCCCCGACGCGGCATAGGCGAGGAAGATCAGCAGCAGGATGCGCGGCGGGTCGCTGAACACCACGGCGAACACCAGCACCACGGCCAGGATCGCGACAAAGGGCACGCGGCCCTTGAGGTCGAGTTCCTTGAAGCTGTTGTACTTGATGTTGCTGACCATCAGCATGCCCGCGGCTGCCACCAGCAGCGCCACCAGGAACGACAGCTTGGAGCCCTGGATGCCGTAGTCGCTGAACGCCCAGACGGTACCGGCCACCACGCCGGCCGCTGCCGGGCTGGCCAGGCCGATGAAGTAACGCTTGTCGGCGGTGCCGACCTGGGTATTGAAGCGTGCCAGGCGCAGCGCAGCGCCAGCCACATAGATGAAGGCGACCATCCAGCCGACCTTGCCCATGTCGCCCAGGGCCCAGCCGAACGCCAGCAACGCCGGCGCCACGCCGAAGGCGACCATGTCCGACAGCGAGTCGTACTCGGCACCGAAGGCGCTTTGCGTATTGGTCATGCGGGCCACGCGACCATCGAGGCCGTCGAGGACCATGGCGACGAAGATCGCGATGGCGGCGAAGGCGAAATACTTGCTCGCCTCCCGTGGATCACCCGCGCTCAGGGCGCTCTGCGCGCTCATCGAGCTGATGATGGAATAGAAGCCGGCGAACAGGTTCGCGGTGGTGAACAGGTTGGGCAGCAGATAGATACCGCGGTGACGCACCTTGCGCCCTTCGGCGTCGTGACCTTCTTCAACGTGCTCATCGACAGGTAGCAGGCTTTCGGCGTCGGAGGGCTTGTTCGGCTCTTCGGGACGTTCGCTCATGAAAAGTACCTTGCAACAGGGTGGAATATGTTCGACATGGGCTCGGCAAAACCGTTCTAACAGCGAGCCACTGGTCGCTTTATACCAGAAGCTGACCGCGCAAACGAAAAAACGCGGCCGAAGCCGCGTTTTTCATTTATCGACGCAAGACTTAGTTCTTGGTCTTGTCGACGATCTTGTTGGCCGAGATCCACGGCATCATCGAACGCAGTTGCTCGCCGATGATTTCGATGCCGTGGGCGGCGTTGTTGCGGCGCTTGGCGGTCATCGAAGGATAGTTGGTGGCGCCTTCGCTGATGAACATCTTCGCGTACTCGCCGTCCTGGATGCGCTTGAGGGCATTGCGCATGGCCTTGCGGGATTCTTCGTTGATGACTTCAGGGCCGGTGACGTACTCACCGTACTCGGCGTTGTTGGAGATCGAGTAGTTCATGTTGGCGATACCGCCTTCGTACATGAGGTCGACGATCAGCTTCAGCTCGTGCAGGCACTCGAAGTAGGCCATTTCCGGGGCGTAGCCCGCTTCGACCAGGGTTTCGAAACCGGCCTTGACCAGCTCGACGGTACCGCCGCACAGAACGGCCTGCTCACCGAACAGGTCGGTTTCGGTCTCGTCCTTGAAGGTGGTTTCGATGATGCCGGTACGGCCGCCACCGACGCCAGCGGCGTAGGACAGGGCGACGTTCTTGGCGTTGCCCGAGGCGTCCTGGTAGATGGCGATCAGGTCAGGGATACCACCGCCCTTGACGAACTCGGAGCGCACGGTGTGGCCCGGAGCCTTCGGCGCGATCATGATCACGTCGAGGTCGGCACGCGGAACGACCTGGTTGTAGTGGATCGAGAAGCCGTGGGAGAAGGCCAGGGTGGCGCCCTTCTTGATGTTCGGCTCGATCTCGTTCTTGTACAGCTGGCCCTGGAATTCGTCCGGGGTGAGGATCATGACCAGGTCGGCAGCGGCGACGGCGGTAGCCACGTCAGCCACTTTCAGGCCGTGGGCTTCTGCCTTGGCAACGGTAGCCGAACCTTTACGCAGACCGACGGTAACGTCCACACCGGAGTCCTTCAGGTTGCACGCCTGGGCGTGACCTTGCGAACCGTAACCGATGATGGCGACTTTCTTGCCCTGGATGATGGAAAGGTCGCAGTCTTTATCGTAGAAAACTTTCATGAAATACCCCTGTTATATCTCGGCCCCAGCGGAGCCATCGCTAGTTTTTGAAGTTAGATGCTGAGCACTTTGTCGCCACGGGCAATGCCGGTGACGCCACTGCGCACGGTTTCGAGAATCGATGCGGTGCCGATGGCCTGGATGAAGCTGTCCAGCTTGTCGCTGGTGCCGCTCAGTTGCACGGTGTACACGCTGGCGGTCACGTCGACGATCTGGCCACGGAAGATATCCGTGGTGCGCTTGATTTCGGCGCGCTGGGCACCAGTGGCCTTGACCTTGACCAGCATCAGTTCGCGCTCGATGTGGGCGCTTTCCGACAGGTCGACAAGCTTGACCACTTCGACCAGCTTGTTCAGGTTCTTGGTGATCTGCTCGATCACCTCGTCATGGCCAACGGTGGTCAGCGTCAGACGCGACAGGGTCGGGTCTTCGGTCGGTGCCACGGTCAGGCTTTCAATGTTGTAGTTGCGCTGGGAGAACAGGCCGACCACGCGAGACAAGGCACCGGGTTCGTTTTCCAGCAGCAAAGAGATGATGTGCCGCATATCAGGTACGCTCCGTCTTGCTCAGCCACATGTCACGCATCGAGCCGTCCTTGATCTGCATCGGATAGACGTGCTCGGTCCGGTCGACCGCGATGTCGATGAACACCAGGCGGTCCTTCATCGCGAAAGCCTCTTCCAGCTTCGGCTTGAGGTCTTTCAGGCTGGTGATGCGGATGCCCACATGGCCATAGGCCTCGGCCAGCTTGACGAAGTCCGGCAGCGACTCGACGTAGGAGTGCGAGTGGCGACCGTTGTAGGCCATGTCCTGCCATTGGCGGACCATGCCCAGCACACCGTTGTTCAGGTTGACGATCTTCACCGGCAGGCCGTACTGCATGCAGGTGGACAGCTCCTGGATGTTCATCTGGATGCTGCCTTCACCGGTAACGCAGGCCACGTCCTGGTCGGGGAAGTTGAGCTTGACGCCCATGGCCGCCGGGAAACCGAAGCCCATGGTGCCCAGGCCACCGGAGTTGATCCAGCGGTTGGGTTTGTTGAAGCGGTAGTACTGCGCCGCGAACATCTGGTGCTGGCCGACGTCGGAGGTGACGAAGGCATCGCCGTTGGTCACTTCGCACAGGGTCTCGATCACCTGTTGCGGCTTGATGAGGTTGCCGTCGCCCTTGTCGTAGGGGAACAGCGCACCGTCGCCGCGCCATTCGTCGATCTGCTTCCACCAGGCATCCAGCGCCGCCTTGTCGGGCTGCTCGCCGATTTCCTTGAGGATGGTGAGCATCTCGCTCAACACGCTCTCGACCGGGCCGACGATCGGCACGTCGGCCTTGATCATCTTGGAGATCGACGCTGGGTCGATGTCGATGTGGATGATCTTGGCGTTCGGGCAGAACTTGGCCGGGCCGTTGACCACGCGGTCGTCGAAACGCGCACCGACAGCGAAGATCACGTCGGCGTGGTGCATGGCCATGTTGGCGGTGTAGCTGCCGTGCATGCCGAGCATGCCGAGGAACTGGCGCTCGGTGCCGGGGAAGCCACCGAGGCCCATCAGGGTGTTGGTGACCGGCAGGTTCAGCGTCCTGGCGATTTCGGTGAGGGCTTCGGAGCCGCCGCCGAGGATCACGCCACCGCCGGAGTAGACGATCGGGCGCTTGGCCGCCAGGAGCATCTCGGCCGCCTTGCGGATCTGCCCGGAGTGACCACGAACAGCCGGGCTATACGAACGCAGCTTGACCTTTTTCGGGTAGATGTACTCGAACTTCTCGGCCGGGTTGGTCATATCTTTTGGAATGTCGACCACTACCGGGCCGGGACGGCCGGACTGCGCAAGATAGAAGGCTTTTTTCAGGACTTCGGGGATTTCCGAAGCGTGCTTGATCATGAAGCTGTGCTTCACGATCGGCCGGGAGATACCGATCATGTCGGTTTCCTGGAACGCGTCGGTGCCGACCATGGTGCTGGGCACCTGGCCAGACAGGATGACCATCGGAATGGAATCCATGTAGGCGGTGGCAATGCCGGTGATGGCATTGGTCGCGCCCGGGCCGGAAGTCACCAGTACCACGCCGGCCTTGCCGGTGGCACGGGCGTAACCGTCCGCCATATGGGTGGCAGCCTGCTCGTGGCGGACCAGGATGTGCTGGACTTCCGGTTCCTTGAACAGGGCATCGTAAACATGAAGGAGAGCACCACCAGGGTACCCGTAGATGTGCTTAACGCCTTCGTCACGCAAGAAGCGGACGACCATCTCAGCGCCAGATAAAAGCTCCACGTTGTTCACCTCTAAAACGCCAGAATACCGCCCTCACTGAGCGGGTCTTAATAGGTTTACTGCCAAGCAGAGCATGAGCGAACGTCAGCACTGACTGAGCAAGTATTGGGAGTGCCCTGGTGTGTTGCGGGCCTTCCCACCCAGCGCGAGGTAACGCGTTGCGGGGTGTTACAAGTCGGCGCGGGTGTGCGCCTCATGATCTGCTTAGCGGGTCTGCTTCTGGCAGTCCCTCTACAGCGGAATCTGGATTCTTGTGATTCGGCGCGCACAAGTCAAGAAAAATTATTGCCAATTTTTCCGCAAGATGAATTGCTGCAACCACTAAAAAGGTGCTCAGCAGCAGATTTAAGAAGATTTCCATAAAAAAGGGCCACAATCTGCGGCCCTTGATGGAAAAAGAGAAGAAATCAGGCGGAGGGGCTGATCAATTGGTCGAATTCTGCCAACAGGCGCCGTAGCTCGCGGCTTTGTTCCGGACGGTCGACAAACACCGTCTCGGCCATCACCAGGATGCCCGAGGCATTGGGCAGCGGGTGGCCGTGTTCGAGAATGAGCGTCATCCGCGGCAGGAAGATCCACTGCAGCCACTGTTCGAAGGCCATGCTGTCGACGGCGAACGGCACCACGCTGGCCAGCGCCTCGGCGCTGGGTGCGGCATCACTCCACCAGCCCTGGACCTTGAGCTCGCGCTCGATCAGCAGCAGATGGTCGGCGATATCGAGTATGCGCTGTTCCATCACAGGTTGACCCGCGCCTTCTGCCGCGCCAGGGCCGCGCCGGCACTGTCACCCTGCTTCTCGCGAGCCTGGGCGATGGTGTTCCACAGCTGCGCCTGCAGGTCGGGGCGACCATTGGCGTAGGTCAGGGCGCGCCGCGCCAGTTGCTCGGACTGCGCGGCGTCACCCTGCGACAGGCGCACCTGGGCCAGGCGGAACAGCACCTGCGGCTCACGCGGGGCGATGCGCTGGGCACGCTCCAGGCTCGACGCGGCGCCGTTGAAGTCGCCACTGCCCTGCTGCTGCTGGGCGGTGGTCAGCAGCGCCAGCACCGGGCCGTCGAGCTGTTCGTCGGCGGACAGGCCGCCGCCGGAGACGTTGCCCCGCGGAATCCCGGTGGGCGCGCTGGTGACCGGTGCCGGATTGCTCATCGAGGCGATGTCGAAGGGCTCGTCGGCGATCGGGTTGGGGTTGGTGCTGATCGGGCCGCTGCTGACCGGACCCGGGGTGATCGGCCCGGTGCTGATCGGTGCCGGGCCGGTACCTGCCGGGAACGACTGGATCGGCGCGCCGCCGGTCCCTTGCGGGATCATCACGGTGACGCCGGAGTCTTCCGGCAACGACCGGGCCTGGCTGCTGCCGCCGCTGGTCGGATAGGCCGACGTGCGGTTGGCCGAGACGCGCTCGCTGTTGGAGACCCGGGTGCTCGAATCGACCACCGGAATGTTGCCACGCGGGACGCTGGCACAGCCGTGCAGCACGGTCACTGCCGCCACGGCAGGAATCCACCACTTGTTCACTTCACACCCTCTTCAGAAGCTCGCGCTCAATTCATCCAGCCCTTGACCCAGTCCATCACCTCTTCGGCCGGGTTCTGCTCGCCACCACAGGTGGCGCCAGCGGGTGGTTCACTGCCACGAATATACGGCATCTGCACCGCTCCCGGACAGCTGCCGTCGGAACCCTGGCCGCTGTAAGGATCGATCCAGGCCTGCACCACGTTGTCCGGCTGCGGCATGTCCAGCGGCAGCGGGTCGGCCTTCTTCATGAAGCTGGTCCACACCTGCAGCGCGCCGGTGGCACCGGTGAACGGCGTCTTGCCGTTGTCGTCGCGGCCCAGCCAGACCACCGCCAGCAGGTCCTGGCTGAAGCCGGAGAACCAGCTGTCGCGCGAGTCGTTGCTGGTACCGGTCTTGCCCGCCAGGGTCAGCGAGCTCGGCAGCACGCTGTAAACCGAGCGGCCTGTGCCTTCGCGCATCACCCGCTGCATGGCGTTCTGCACCAGGTAGATCGAACCCGGGTCGAAGGTCTGCTGGATCTGGAACGGGTAACGCTTGAGCGGCTCGCCTTCGGCGGTGAGCACGCTGCGGATACCGCGCATCGGCGTGTTGAAGCCGCCGTTGGCGATGGTCTGGTACATGGTCGCGACCTGCATCGGCGACATGCCGCCGGCGCCCAGCAGCATCGACGGGAATGCCGGCCAGTCAACCTGTACGCCGAGCCGACCGATGGTCTTGATCACGTTGGGCACGCCCACTTCCAGGCCGAGCTTGGCGGTCGACAGGTTGTAGGAGTTGGCCAGGCCCTGGTACAGGTAGATGGTGCCGTGCGGGCGGCGATCGTAGTTCTGCGGGCGCCACACCTGGCCGTCGGCACCCTTGACCGAGAACGGCTCGTCCTGCACCCAGCTGGTCAGGGTGAACTTGCTCGGTTGCTCCAGCGCGGTCAGGTAGACCGCCGGCTTGACCAGCGAGCCGATCGGCCGCACGGCGTCGATGGCGCGGTTGAAGCCGGCGAAGCCCGACTGGCGGCTGCCGATCAGCGCCTGCACCTCACCGGTTTCGGGGTTGGTGACGACCATCGCCGACTCCACTTCGTCGGCGCCCTTGCGCCCGGCCAGGCGCTTGAAGGTCTCGCTCATGGCGGTCTCGGCCTTCATCTGCAGGATCGGGTCGAAACTGGTGAAGATGCGCAGGCCTTCTTCGGTCAGGTCTTCGTCGCGGTAATCCTGGCGCAGCTGGCGCTTGACCAGGTCGAGGAAGGCCGGGAACGAGCTGTCGGCCAGGCTGCCGCGCTTGGTCACGCCCAGCGGCATCTTCTTCGCTGCATCGACCACCTCCTGGGTGGCCACGCCCTGCTCGGCGAGCAGGTCGAGCACCAGGTTGCGCCGTTGCAGGGCGCGCTCGGGGTGACGGCGTGGGTTGTAGTAGGACGGGCCCTTGACCATGCCCACCAGCAAGGCGATCTGGTGCAGCTTGAGTTCCTGCAGCGGCTGGCTGAAGAAGAACTGGCTGGCAAGGCCGAAGCCGTGCACCGCGCGCTGGCCGTCCTGGCCGATGAACACTTCGTTCAGATAGGCCTCGAGGATTTCACGCTTGTCATAGTGCACTTCCAGCAGCACCGACATCATCGCTTCGGTCAGCTTGCGACTGAGACTGCGCTCGTTGGTGAGGAAGAAGTTCTTCACCAACTGCTGGGTCAGGGTACTGCCGCCCTGGCGCATGGCGCCCGAAGAGGTGTTGACCCAGACGGCCCGGGCAATGGACTTGGGCGACACGCCGAAATGGCTGTAGAAGTCGCGGTCTTCGGTGGCGATCAGGGTTTCCACCAGGTACGGCGGCACCTGGTCGATCTTGATCAGGATGCGGTCTTCGAGGTTCTTCGGGTAGATGCCGCCGATCATCAACGGCTCGAGGCGCACCACGTCGAGCTTGCCGCCATTGGCGCCGCTGAGGCCCGCGACATAGTCGCCGGAGAAGCGCACTCGCACGAACTGCGCCGGCTCCATGCCCTCGTAGAACTGGAAACCACGGGTGTTGAGGTCGACGTTGTTGCCATTGACCGACGCGGCGCCCGGGCCATTGGCCACGCCTTCCCGGCGATAGCCCAGGGCATCGAGTTCGGTGAGGAAGTCGTTCTTGCTCAGCTTCTGGCCGACGAACAGCTCCAGCGGCCGGGCATACACCTTGGCCGGGATGGTCCAGCGCTTGCCGGAGAACTTCTCCTGGACGGTCGCATCGAGGTAAACCGCGAAGCCGGCGATCACCACCAGGCCGACCAGGCTGAGCTTGAGTGCCCAGCCCAGCCAGGCGCGGGCGCGGCCGGTCGGGCGTTTTTTAGAGGTGCGGGAATTTCGGGTACGTGTCATGGCGGCGGATTATACGCACTTTGGAAAAGGGGGGCAGACGCCTACGGCGGTTTGCAGGGACGGCACCATTGACCATAATGTCCGATTCGAATTCCCTGACCCCTGAAGGATGATCCGTGAGCCAAGCCCTGATCAGCGCGCTGCAGAACCCCGCCCTCTATCCGCACCCTGTCGCGGGCTTCCAGCTCATCGAGACGCATATCTCCTGGGTTCTGCTCACCGGCGAGTACGCCTACAAGATCAAGAAGCCGATGAACTTCGGCTTCCTCGACTTCACCGGCCTTGACCAGCGCGGGCATTTTTGTAACGAAGAGCTGCGGCTGAACCAGCGCCTGACCGAAGGCCTGTACCTGGAAGTGCTGCCGATCACCGGCAGCGTCGAGGCCCCGCAGATCGGCGGCGAAGGCCCGGCGATCGAGTACGCGCTGAAGATGCGCCAGTTCCCCCAGGACCAGATGCTCAGCACCCTGCAGGCCAACGGCGAGCTGAACGCCGGTCACATCGACCAGATGGCCCGGCAGATCGCCGAGTTCCACCTGCAGGCGCCGAAAGTGCCAGTCGACCATCCGTTGGGCACCCCGGACGCGGTCATGGCGCCGGTGGAGCAGAACTTCGAGCAGATCCGCCCGTTCCTGACCGACAAGGCCGACCTGCAGCAACTGGACAACCTGCAGGCCTGGGCCCAGGACAGCTTCAAGCGCCTGCATGGTCTGCTCGAGGCGCGCAAGACCGATGGTTTCATCCGTGAGTGCCACGGCGACATCCACCTGGGCAACGCCACCCTGATCGACGGCAAGGTGGTGATCTTCGACTGCATCGAGTTCAACGAGCCGTTCCGCCTGACCGACGTCTACGCCGACGTCGGCTTCCTGGCCATGGACCTCGAGGACCGCGGCCTGAAGTGCCTGTCGCGACGCTTCATCAGCCAGTACCTGGAGCTGACCGGTGACTACGAAGGTCTGGAGCTGCTGAACTTCTACAAGGCCTACCGCGCCCTGGTGCGGGCCAAGGTCGCGCTGTTCAGCCTGTCGCCCGACGCCGACGGCGTGCAGCGCGCCACCACCCTGCGCACCTACCGCAACTACGCCAACCTGGCCGAAAGCTACAGCGCCATTCCCTCGCGCCTGCTGGCCATCACCGAGGGCGTCTCGGCGGTGGGCAAGAGCCACGTGGCCATGCGCCTGGTCGAAGCGCTGGGCGCAATCCGCGTGCGTTCGGATGTCGAGCGCAAGCGCCTGTTCGGCAAGCAATCGGCAGACAACGCCGGCCAGCTCGAGGCCGGCATCTACGATAAAGAAGCCAGCGCCGCTACCTACCAGCGCCTGCATGAACTGGCCGCGATCATCCTGCACGCCGGTTTCCCGGTAGTGATCGACGCCACCTACCTCAAGCAAGACCAGCGCAAGGCGGCGGCGCAGGTCGCCAGCGAAACCGGCGTGCCGTTCCTGATTCTCGACTGCCAGGCTCCCGACGCGGTGATCGCCAGCTGGCTGGCCCAGCGCCAGGCCGAAGCCATCGACCCTTCGGATGCCACCCTGGAAGTGATCCAGGCGCAGCAAGCCAGCCGCGACCCGCTGGATGCCGAGGAGCAGAAGCACAGCAAGCGCGTGAACACCCAGGAAAGCGCCAGCATGGACCAGCTGATCGAACAGATCCGCCAGCACCTGCCCGGCCTTTGACCCGCAAGGCGTGAAGCAGTCGACAGTTCACGCCTGAAGTCCGGCGCCCCTCCAGTGATGTCATTACAATATCATCACACCCCACGGAGGAGGCGCCGCCATGAATCAGCCCCGTCAGCTGGACAACGTCCTGTACTCGATGATCCGCGACGAGAAGATCGCGGCGTTCAACCGCGAAAAACCCAGCGATTCGACTATCGACTTTCGAGGCGGTGATTTCCGCGGCCTGGACCTGCGCGACCTGGACGTGCGCGGCATCGACTTCACCGACGCGTACTTTCGCGCCGCCGACCTGCGCGGGCTCGACCTGCGCGAGAACGGCCTGGAGGGCGCGAGCCTCGCCCATGCGCAGATCTCCGGGACCTACTTCCCGGCCGAACTCAGCGCCGACGAAATCCTGATGTCGGTGAAGTTCGGGACGCGGATGCGTTATCGAAGCGCTCGCTAGACCGTGCCTCAGGGCAACTGTCTTCTTTAGGAATCCCGTCCTCCCAGGGATAGGGGCGCGGAGCGCTCCTACTCCTGATATGCCTGCAAATGGCCAGCCTGATCGAATGGCTGATGTCATAGATTTAGGACTGCCTGGATCGACAAGGGTATTGATCTGCTTGCGGATAACCCTCCTGACGCACGATGAGAGTTCCCAGGAATCCCTTTAGCTGTAACAAAACGCTGCCAAATCAGGCCCAAATGGACAGTTAGAGAAACGTCCTACACGGATTTGGGAAGCCCTGTTACCCATCGAGAACCTGTTCCTCGCTAGTGTTTCTGCTCTGTGTAACCGTCGCTCGCAACTGTCCGACGATCCAGAGCAGATATCGCCTATCCAGATGCTCGATGCGGCGGTATGTGCAGCCAACCTGCCACATCCCGGAAAACGCCCATGACCCTCAGCAAGCGAATCGCCCACGTCATCGCCGAATCCGTCCTGCCCCACGACCAGTGCCAGGCCTGCGAACGCAAGGGCCTGCCCATCCTGCCCCTGCGCCGGGCCCTGGTCCCGGACCTGCGCCCGGCCTACCGTCACCCCCTGGCCGGCGGCGATCAGGTCGCCACCCGCATGGGTCTGCGCACCCTGCGCACCGGCTACCTGTATGTCCTGCTCGACCAGCGCATCTGGTACGCCTACGAAGTCACCGACGAGGCCCACCTGCGCCGCTTCAACCCCCTTGAGCCGCCACCCGCACCACCGCGTCTGCTCGCCCGCCAGTGCCTGGGCGAAAACCACGACATCCCCTCTTCCTTCCTCACCGTCGACACCGAGGCCTTCTCCACCGCCTGGATCGCCTTCAGCAGCGACGCCTGGCCGCCCAGCGTGCTGAATGCCTATCGCAACGCCAAGACCCCTCCCGATCGCTTCCAGGTGCTGGACCTCGCCCTCGCCCGCAGCGACCCCGCCCAGGTGGGCATGGCCATGACCCTCAGCGAGCTGCAGGTGGACCGCGAGGTCTTCGAGTACAACCAGCAACTGCCCGGCGCCTTCGACAGTGTCCATGGCTTTCACAGCCGCCTGCTGCGCCAGACCGCTACCCGCGGCTACCTGATCAACGCCATTGCCCGCCACCAGCTCGAACACGGCGTGCTCGCCCTGGTGCTCGACGACACCGTCGGCCTGGTCCAGGAGTACAACCACCAGCGCCTCAACTGGATCGCCCGGCGCCAGCAATGGCGCGAGGACCCGCTGCGCGCCTATCAGCTGCAGACCTCGCAGATCCTGCTGACCCTGCGCGCCATGCAATGGCCCTGGGCCGAGCAGCAGACCCCGTCCTTCGAGCCCCACAGCGGCGATGGCCCGCCGGTGTTCGTCGACCCGCAGGTCGAGCGCCAGCGCGAGGTCGAACGGCGCGCCCGGGACGGCGTCGCCCGGCTCGAGGAGCGCTACCACGAGCCCCTGCGCGCAGGCTTCCAGGCCGAGTACGAACGCCAGGAAGCCGAGTACCAGCGCTACATCGACCTGAACACCCAGGCCTATACCCAGCTCTGCGACAGCAGCCTGTTCCACGCCATCGAGGAACACGACTACGACGGTGACGACCGCGAATCCGGCATCGCCTACAGCAAGACCATGGCCCTGTGCCTGGCCGGTGGCGTCACCGAAGCCCCCGACGCGGACGGCGAAGCCCGCGCCCCTGCCCCGGGCAGCAGCGCGGCGCTGTGGCAGCGCTGGCTGCAGGATCCCAACAGCCCGCCCTACCGCGCCGTGCTCCTGCGCGACCGGGCCTTGCTCGCCGCGCTGCTGCCCAGTTTCTCCACCACCGACCCCACCGACTGGGGCGACAGCGAGAAGCTCTATGGGGCGCTGAGCAAGGTCATCGCCAGTGACGATGCCGGCTTGAACCTGCGCGACACCCTGCGCCAGGCCATCGCCGAGACGCAAGGCGCGATCAATGGCGCCAGCCTGCGCCTGAAGCCCCTGCTGCCGCCCGGCGTGCAGCGCGCCGTGATGCGCCTGAACAGCGCCAGCCAGTGGCTGTACAACGGCGTGCAACTGATCGAGCTGCAGGTGCAGATGAAGCTCAGCGAGTACTACGCCCTGCAGAGCGCCCACCTGCGCGAGCTGCAGCACAAGGCCAGCGCGCAGACCGCCAAGGCCCGCGAGCGCATGCTCCTGGGCCTGCGCGAATTTGATGCCGAGGTGAGCGCGTCCAGGCGCTGGGTGCGGCCGGTCATCCAGCACGGGCTGCTGAGCCTGGCGGTGCTCGACCCGAAGCTGGCGCACAGCGTCATCACCGTCAGCGTCTGGGTCGAGGGCACCGCCGACGTGCTGCACGAGCGCCTGGCCCAGGAAGCCGGTCTGCGCGTCAACCAGCTCAGCGACGCCGCGCAGATCAGCCTGGCCAACCTCTCGGTCGCCGCAGGAACCCTCGACGCCAACGCCCGGCAACTGCTCCACGGCATGCGCATCACCGCGAAACAGGCGGCGCAGCTGGTACGCACCAGCTTCACCGGCATGCGCGGCGTGGCGGGCAGCTGGGAGCTCCTGCTGGCCCTGGGCGGCTTGTACCTGACCCACGACAGCCTGGCGAAGAATCTGGAAAAGGCGGAAATCGAGATCGGCGAGAAGTCCGGGGAAGCGGTGATGGCGTTGCATGGGTCCAAGCTGGCGATCCTAGGCGGCGGGATCGAGGCGCTGGGCTTGATCATCAGGACCGGCGCCACGCAGATCAACACCAGGATCCCCATGACGCCTGCGGGGACGGCACGGATGGCCACAGTCATAGAAATGGGGCGGGCAACGGTCAGGGTAGGTGCCGTCATGGGGGCCGTGGCCGGGATTTACGATACGGCACAGGCAGTGTTTGCCTTGAAGCGAACATGGAAAGGCGGGGATAAAACAGCCGCATCAGCTTACACCTTTGCAGCAGCCACATCAGGTGTAGGAGTAATTTATTCAACAATAGCAGTTTTCAATGCTTCATTAATGGGCCCTTTAGGGATAGCGATTATCCTCGCTGCAGCCTCCTATGGCATGATCAAACTGGCGGAAAGCAAGGAGTCGAGCTCTATAGAGCGTTGGGCAATACGTTGTCATTTCGGCAAAGCCAATGAAAGCCCTGCCATTCACTGGGAATATCCCGAACATGCGGATATCGCCTTTGCAGAGTTTAACGCCGCTACATTAGGTGTTGAAGCTGGCGTAAAATTCGAAACCCAAAGAGCCGACCCCACGCTCACGGCTAAAATCGGATGGATTGCCCAAGCGGCCACCGAGCAAAAGCTGACATTCAAGATCCTCCTCCCCAACATTGATGCCTCCAGCTACAGCTATCACTGGTCCCTGACCGCTCACCGACATGGCGATGGGGTTCCGTCCAACTACACGAGCGGCGAGATCATCGCGACAGGGTCCCATGAGGTTTTACATCCATTGCCAACCTCGCAGAAAAAACCCTCGTCGCGCCCCTCTCGCAAAGTGAAAGACTACAGAACAGATACCCTCAGCCAAAAAACCAGCAAAAAATCTGCCGTGTTGCACTCCGGTGGATCCACTACCACCGAGTTCATAACCGGCCACATAGAACTCACTCCAAGCCTTGGCAGGCACAGCATACAGGCTGCAACTTTAAACGTGACTTACTGGCCAGACCGAAACTCTCCTGAGGCCTATGCACACTTAGAAATCCAGGCGATCAACGAATGACTAAAACCAATGAATACCTACCTCGCCATCCTCTGGGCTGGAAATGCGACCTGCCTCTCCCCAATGAAAAGCCCATACAAAAGACTAACGCAGCCTTACTACCACCCACACCAAACAAAATAAATGACACCTACATAGAAATCCCTAGATCCACTCACAAAATAAGAGGAGTATTTATCATTGGAGGCACACTATGCTTCCTAATTACGCTATTACCAATCGCAGTTCTTGCAGCAACGATAATAGCCGGAAGCATAAAAGCCGCAGCAGACATAATCACAATAGCAATTGTCACACTAGCAGGCATATATTGGGCAACTATATTCTTTGTCCGCATGGATATCGAACTTCCACGCGACGAACCAATCCGCTTCAACCGACTCAGGCAAAAAGTCTATTTTTATGAATTTCGATTTGATCGCATCCACATATTCAGCAGAAAGAAATGGGGGGTGCGACCCGTAGCCTACGACTGGCAAGACCTCATCGCCGAAGCCTGTAGTGTCTACGCCCCCATGGGCAATGGTGGAGTCGTCGAGAAAGTCCTTATCGCAGTCCGCAAGCCAGGTACCGATGAAATCATCGACCGTCTTTTCTTCACCCATAACATCGAGGATGGAAAGCGATACTGGGAGATCATCAGACTGTTCATGCAACAGGGCCCCGACGCCCTTCCCACCTTTGTCCGCCCGCCCCGCGATTGGGACAATGACTTCGAACTCACCCCCATTCGCCGATTGGCCCCCAGGGTGCAATGGCCGGAAGCGATAGACCGTGAGTCCCGTACCGGTCCAACTCCTGAAGAACCAACATGAAGCCGGTCGCAGACCGCACAGTGCAGGATCGACAAGAAACTGAACGCACGCGATACCTGCCTGCTGGGGCATGGATGGCGCGACAACTTCTGCAAGCTAACTGTTAGGCTCTGAGCGGCTTACCATCAAATTCACTGCGATGCGTCCGCAAGTAGGCTCGCGCTTTACGCCCCATCAATACGCTCAGTAAGCCCAGGTTTGCAGATGCAAAAGGGCATCCCGTCGCCGACAGATGGCAAAAGGCCGCGCATTTTCCAACCCCCGCTACACTCCTCATTGACCTGCTCGCGATTTATCCCCACGACCCGTTCAGCCATCGCAAGGAGGCTCGATGAACGATGAATTGCAGCATCTGAAAAACCTTGGCAAGACCTCCGCGCAATGGCTGCACGCCGTCGGTATCCACAGTGCTTCGGACCTGCGCCGGCTTGGCGCGGTGGGTGCCTATCAAGCCGTGAGAACGCGAGGATTCCGGGCTTCGAAGGTGTTGTTGTACGCCATCGAGGGGGCCCTGCTGGACATGCACTGGAACGACCTGCCGGCCGAACGCAAGCAGGCGCTGAACCAACAGCTCGACGCGAAGTGCCCAGCGCAGAAAAACGAAAAATAAATCGCAAAAGGCATTGACGCCGAAATGAGAATCGTTATGATTATCACAACTGGTCGCGAGACCGGTTGGGTAACCTGAATGCTCCCTGGTTCGGACGCTCAGATTATCTCCTCATCAGGCTAATCACGGTTATTGACCCGGCACTTTGCCGGGTCTTTTTTTGCCCGCGATTCAGTGCGCCTTGCGCAGTTGGGCGCAGTAGTCCTGCTCCGGCGTCGCCGGGGTGTACCAGACGAAGTCGGCCATGCCCGGCTCGACCGCCTCCCCCACTTCCGTCAGCAACAGCACCTTGCCCTCGGCCTTGGCGTCGAGGTCGGCCAGATGCAGGGGCACGCCCAGGTCCTTGCGCGCATGGTAGCTGCCGGTGAGCAGCAGTGCCGGTTGCGGCGCGGCCAGCAGCCGCTCGGCGATGCGTCGGTCGCGCTGCTGCTGCACCGCCAGCATCGCCGGCAGTTGGTTTTCCGGCAGCAGGTTGCAGTGGCCGGCGCGCACCTGTGCCAGCAGCGCCTGCACCACGGCCGGCGCATTGGAGCGCTCGCCCGAGGGTGTCGCTGGCTGGCGATAGGCTTGGCGGACCTCCTCCGGCGACAGGTTAGCGGCCAGCAGCGGGTAAGGTTGGCCCAGGGCCTCGCGGACGATCGGCCCGTACAGCGCCCAGTCCCAGCCGGATTGCCAGTCGAGGGCCTTGGGCAGGTCGGCTGGCGGAGACGCCTTGCCCTTCTGCGCATCGACCAGGGCCTGCTGCCGCGGCTCGAGCATTTCCAGCAGCAGGCTGCCCTGCGGCCGGCGGCTTTCCAGGGCGCGCAGCAACCAGAGCTGCAGGCGATGGTGGTCGGGGTTGTCGTGCTTTTCACCCACCAGCACCCGTGGCGCATCGGCCAGGCGCTGGACCAACTGCCCAGGGCTCAAGGCCTGGCCGCTGGACAATTCGATGATCCGGCCCAACTGGACGTTGTCGCGGCCCTCGGTACCTTGCCAGGCCGGCACGGGTGGCAGGCTCGCCTGGCAACCTCCCAGCGCCAGCGCCAGGCAGATGGACAGGCCGGACAGCAGGGGATGGCGCATGGTGAAAGCCTCTTAGCGAGTGATGATCAGCGGATGACCGCGCTCCGGGTGCGGCTGGACCAGGACATCGATACCGAACACTGCCCGCAGCGCCGCTGGCGTCAGCACCTGTTGCGGCGTGTCCAGGGCATGGCAGCGGCCCTGCTCCAGCAGCAGGATATGGTCACAGTAGCGCGCCGCCAGGTTCAGGTCATGCAGGATCACCAGCACCGCCGCGCCACGGTCGGCGAAGCTGCGCACCGCCTGCAGCGTGGTGTGCTGGTGCAGCGGGTCGAGCGCGGAGGTGGGCTCGTCGAGCAACAGCGTGGTACCCGGCTCGCCGGGCCACAGCTGGGCCAGCACCCGCGCCAGGTGCACGCGCTGGCGTTCGCCGCCGGACAGCGCCAGGTAGCTGCGCTCGACCAGGTGCCCCGCATCCGCCGCCGCCAGCGCCGCCTCGACGATCTCCTGGTCACGCTGGCGGCCGCTGGCGTGAGGCAGGCGACCGAGGCCGACCACCTCCTCGACACTGAACGCGAAGCCCAGGCTGGACACCTGCGGCAACACCGCCAGCCGGCGGGCCCGTTCCTGCCCCGACCAGCCCTCCAGACCGCGACCATCGAGGTGGACCTGCCCGGCGCTGGGCGCCAGTTCGCCACACAGGGCACCGAGCAGGCTGCTCTTGCCAGCGCCGTTGGGCCCGAGCACGCCGAGAACCTGCCCGGGCCGCAGCGTCAGGTTGATGTCGTGCAGCACCTGGCTACCACCGCGCTTGAGGGACAGCCCTTGGACGTCGAGCATCAGCTACGTACCTTCACCAGCAGGAACAGGAAGAATGGCGCCCCGATGAAGGCGGTGACGATGCCGATCGGCAATTCCGCCGGGGCCAGGGCCAGACGCGCAATCAGGTCGGCGAACAGCAGCAGGGTACCGCCCGCCAGCAGCGACGCCGGCAACAGCACCCGGTGATCCGGCCCCGCCACCAGGCGCACCAGGTGCGGCACCACCAGGCCGATAAAGCCGATCAGGCCGGCAGCGGCAACCGCCGCCCCCACGCCCAGCGCGGTGCAGAACACCAGTTCGCGCTTGAGCGCTTCGACCTCGATGCCCAGGTGTCGGGCTTCCGACTCGCCCAGCAGCAAGGCGTTGAGCGCCTGCGCCCGGCGCGGCAGCCACAGGGCCACGGCCGCCGCCACCAGCAGCAAGGGCCATAGCCGCTCGTAGCTGGCACCGTTTAGGCTGCCCAGGTTCCAGAACGTCAGGGTGCGCAGGGTGGCGTCGTCGGCCAGGTAGGTGAACAGCCCCACCGCCGAGCCGCCCAGCGCGGTCATGGCGATACCGGCCAGGAGCATGGTGGCCACGTTGGTCTGGCCGTCACGCCGCCCCAGGCGGTAGACCATCGCCGTCACGCCCAGGCCACCGACGAAGGCGCAGAGCGACAGCAGGTAAGGCGCGAACCAGTCGGGAATACCCCCCAGCCAACTACCGCCGACAATCGCCACCGCCGCGCCCAGAGCGGCGCCGCTGGCGACGCCGACCAGCCCCGGGTCGGCCAGCGGGTTGCGGAACAGCCCCTGCATCGCCACGCCGGACAGTGCCAGCACGGCACCGACCGCCAGCCCCAACAGAGTGCGCGGCAAGCGGATCTGGCCGAGGATCATCTCGGCCTGCTCCAGGCCCTCGCCGGATACCGGCAAGCCGATCAGGCGCAAACCGGCGCGCAGGGTGTCGAGCAGCGGCAGGCTGACCGGGCCCAGCGCCAGCGATAGCCAGACCGCGAGCAGGCACAGCAGCGCCAGGGTAATGAACAAGGTACGTGGTCGAATCCGCTGCCTCATGGGTTGAAACTGGCCTTGGCGGCAGGGTAGAAGCTGGCGGCCAGCTCATGCAGGGTGGCGGGCAGGCGCGGGCCCAGGCCGCCGACCAGCAGCGTCGGGTCGAGCGACAGCAGGCGTTTGTCGCGCACCGCGCGCGAAGTCGCCAGGGCCGGGTTTTCCTTGATCAGCGCCTGCAGGGCCTGCTCGCCGCTGAGGGCCCGGTCGGAGAACACCACCACGTCCGGATTCAGCGCGGCGAGGGCCTCCACCGAGAAGTTCTTGTAGCCCTGGTGATCGGCGAGGTTGCGCCCTCCCGCCTGGCGCAGCACCCAGTCCCCGGCGGTGCCCTGCCCGGCGATCATCGGCTTGGCGCCGGCATGGCCGACCAGCAGCAGGACACCGGGCGCCTTGTGCCCGGCCTGGGCCTGCTCGACCTGCTTGTGCAGCGCCTCCAGTTGCCGGCGATAGTCCGCCGCCAGCGCCTCGGCCTTCTGCTCGTCACCCAGCAACGCTCCCAAATGCTTGAGGTTCTCGTCCACCGCGCCGACCTCGGCCTTGCTGGAGAACAGCTCGACCCGCACCCCGGCCTTGCGGATCTGCGCCAGCACCGGCGGTGGTCCCATCTCCTCGGTACCCACCAGCACATCGGGGCGCAGGCTGAGGATGCCCTCGGCCGACAACTGGCGCTGGTAACCGATGCTGGGCAGCGCCTTGAGCGACTCGGGGTGCTGGCTGGTGGTGTCGACACCGACCAGCCGCTGCTCGCCGCCCTGGGCGCTGATCCACTCGCTCAGGGCGCCACCGGCGCTGACCCAGCGCTGCGGCAGCTCGGCGGCCATGGTTTGGGCGGACAGGGCAAGACCGGCGCACAGGGCAATCAAGGCAGCGGGACGGCGCATCATCGGATTCCTTTGCAGAGGGCGGGCAGCACACCTTGTGGCGGGCGGCACAAGTGCGCACCATAGACAGCCTGGCGCGACGAATGCGGGCAATTTGATAATTATTCGCATTGAAGCGTCAAGCCATCCCTTTGTCACACGGCTTAACCGGAAACTCCGCTGCAATGCATTTTCTCTGCGCCTCCAACGACCTCGCCGAGGGCCACAGCCGCGCCTTCAGCGTAGCCGGCGTGCCGCTGTTCGGCGTGCGCCGCCAGGGCAGGGTCCACCTCTACCGCAACCGCTGCCCGCACCGGGGCATCCCGCTGAACTGGGCAGCGGACAACTTTCTCGACGACAGCGCGAGCCTGATCCAGTGCGCCCATCACGGGGCCCAGTTCCTGATAGAAAGCGGCGAATGCATCACTGGCCCCTGCGCGGGCGAATGGCTGGAGGCCCTGGACTGCCGGGAAGACAGCCAGGGCATCTGGCTCACGGAGTGAGCAGCACCGGCAGCGGACGGTCGATGACCAGTTGCTGCGCATCCAGCCGGGTGCCGTAGGCCAGTACCTCGACCCCTTGCGCCACGGCGGCGCGCAGGGCCTGGGCATAGGCGGCGTCGATCTCCTCGGCAGGGCGAACGGCCTCGATACCGGTCAGGTTCACGCAATACAGCTGCACCGCGCGGATACCCTGGCGCGCCAGGGTGGCCAGCTCGCGCAGGTGCTTGGCGCCGCGCTGGGTGACGGCGTCGGGGAAGGCCGCCACCGGCGTGTCGGGGTAACCCAGGGTTACGCTCTTGACCTCGACATAGGCGTGGGTGCCGTCGGCATACTCCAGATAAAAGTCGATCCGGCTGCGCTCCTCGCCATAGGCCACCTCACGCTTGAGCGTGGTGAAGCCAGTCAGTTCGCTGATCACCCCGGCGCGCAGCGCCTCTTCCACCAAGGCGTTGGCACGCCCGGTATTGACGCAGGCCAGGCGGCCCTGGGGCGTTTCGCTGATCTCCCAGGTACCGGGCAACTTGCGCTTGGGGTCGTTGGAGCGGCTGAACCACACTTGTCCGCCCTCGCGCATGCAGTTGAGCATTGAGCCGGTGTTGGGGCAATGAATGGTGATCTGCTCACCACTGGCCAGCTCGATGTCGGCCAGGAAGCGTTTATAGCGGCGCAGCAGGCGCGCCTGTTCCAGGGGCGGAAACTGCATCGGTCAGCCCTGCCAGCTCTGCAGGCCACGGGCGATGCGCTGTACCGCCTCTTCCAGGCGCGGCAGGCTCTGGGTATAGGCGAAACGCACATGGTGACTGGCCTGGTGCCGGCCGAAGTCCAGACCCGGGGTGAATGCCAGGTGCTCGGTTTCCAGGAAGTGCCGGCAGAACGCGAAGGCATCGCCGCCGAACGCGCTGATATCGGCATACAGATAGAAGGCCCCCTGCGGCTCCACGGCGATGCCGAAGCCCAGCCCGCGCAATGCCGGCAGCAGATAGTCGCGGCGACGGGCGAACTCGGCGCGGCGCTCTTCGAGGATGGCCAGGGTTTGCGGCTCGAAGCACGCCAGCGCGGCGTGCTGGGCCATGCTCGGGGCACTGATGTAGAGGTTCTGCGCCAGCTTTTCCAGGTCTGCCACCGCCGACGGCGGGGCCACCAGCCAGCCCAGGCGCCAGCCGGTCATGCCGAAATATTTGGAAAAACTGTTCAGGACGAATGCCTCATCGTCCACTTCCAGCACGCTCGGCGCATCCATGCCGTAGGTGAGGCCGTGGTAGATCTCGTCCACCACCAGATGCCCGTGACGCTCGCGGGTGGCCCTGGAAAGGCTGGCCAGCTCGTCGCGGTCGAGCACGGTGCCGGTCGGGTTGGCCGGTGAGGCGACCAGGGCGCCGACAGTGTCCTTGTCCCAATGACGCTCGACCAGATCAGCGGTCAGCTGATAATTGACGTCCGGGCCCACCGGCACCAGCTGCGCGCCACCTTCGACCAGGCGCAGGAAATGCCGGTTGCACGGATACCCCGGGTCGGCCAGCAGCCAATGCTTGCCCGGATCGACCAGCAGGCTGCTGGCCAGCAGCAGGGCGCCGGAGCCGCCAGGGGTGATGAGCACGCGCTCCGGATCGAGGTCCACACCGTAACGCTGGCCATAGAACCCGGCAATCGCCTCGCGCAGTTGCGGCAGGCCACGGGCCGCCGTGTAGCGGGTGTGCCCGGCGGCCAGGGCGGCCTGGCCTGCGGCGACGATCGGCGCGGCGGTGGTGAAGTCCGGCTCGCCGATCTCGAGGTGGATCACGTCGTGGCCCGCGGCCTGCAGCTCGTTGGCACGGGCCAGCAGGGCCATGACGTGGAAGGGTTCGATGGCGCGACTGCGCGCACTGTGTGGCTGAGCCATGGGCCTTCTCTCAATTGGGTCTAAACTGGTGATTCTACCTGTGCACGCCAACGAACGCGCCGGTCAAGCCGCTGTCAAAAGCAGGCATAGGGCGGGGTAGCGCACCCCGGATCTATCTGGTAAGTTCGGCGGCTCGCAGTCGCAGGGCCGGCGGGCGCCGGAGATGGAAGCAAGCCTGCGCATTGGATCAGATGAGTGAGAGGCGGTCTATTCATGTCCACCGTAGAAAAGCAAAAAGTCCAGACCATGTACGGTGTCGAGCCCTACGTAGAGGCCAAAGGTGAAGAGTACATGGGCGAGCCCATGAAGAAGCACTTCATCAAGCTGCTCAGCGCCTGGAAAGGCGAGCTGATGGTCAGCGTGGATCGCACCGTGGACCACATGAAGGACGAAGCAGCCAACTTCCCCGACCCGGCGGACCGTGCCAGCCAGGAAGAAGAATTCGCCCTGGAGCTGCGCAACCGCGATCGCGAGCGCAAGCTGATCAAGAAGATCGACAAGACCCTCGACAAGATCAAGGCCGACGAGTACGGCTGGTGCGACTCCTGCGGCATCGAGATCGGCCTGCGCCGCCTCGAGGCCCGTCCGACCGCCGACCTGTGCTTCGACTGCAAGGAAATTGCAGAGAAGAAGGAAAAGACTGTCGGTAAAGGCTGATCCCGGACCCTCGCAGACGGGGCGTATCGGTTGTGGAAGCGGGCTTGCCCGCTTTCTACGACGGGTACGCCCCGTCTTCATTTATATAGCTGTGCAATCCATGAACGACTCCCGCTACATCGGCCGCTTCGCCCCCACCCCCAGTGGCTTCCTGCACTTCGGCTCGCTGGTCGCCGCCCTCGCCTCCTGGCTTGACGCCCGCGCCGTGAACGGCCGCTGGCTGCTGCGCATGGAAGATACCGACCCGCCCCGGGAGATGCCCGGCGCCCGTGACGCGATCCTGCAGACGCTGGAGCGCTACGGGCTGGAGTGGGACGGCGAGGTGGTGTTCCAGAGCCAGCGCCACGATGCCTATGCCGCGGTGGTCGACCGCCTGTTCAACATGGGCCTGGCCTATGCCTGCACCTGCTCGCGCAAACAGCTGGAAGGGCACAACGGCATCTACCCAGGCTTTTGCCGCAACGCCGGGCACGCCCGCGAAGGCGCGGCGATCCGCCTGCGGGTGCCGGAACTGATCTACCGCTTCAGCGATCGGGTCCAGGGCACGTTCGAGCAACACCTGGGCCGCGAGGTGGGCGACTTCGTCATCCAGCGTCGCGACGGGCTGTATGCCTACCAGCTGGCGGTGGTGCTGGACGATGCCTGGCAGGGGGTTACTGATATCGTGCGCGGCGCCGACCTGCTGGACAACACGCCGCGCCAGCTGTACCTGCAGGAGTTGCTGGGGTTCTCGCAGCCGCATTACCTGCACATTCCATTGATCGTACAGCCGGACGGGCACAAGCTGGGCAAGTCGTACCGCTCGCCACCGCTGGAGGCGGACCAGGCGACGCCGTTGCTGCTGCGTGCCCTGCGGGCATTGGGGCAGCAGGCCGATCCGGCACTGGCGGGGGCCAGCCCGGCCGAGGTGCTGGCGGTGGCGCGGCAGCAGTGGCGGCCGGAGAATATTGCCCGGCAAATGACAGTGCCCGAAGCTGAATTGCGCTGATGCCCTGGTTCGACCGGCCAACGCGATCCCTGTAGGAGCGGCCTTGTGCCGCGATGGGCTGCAAAGCAGCCCCGGCAATATCTGAGGCAACACTGAAAACCTGGGGCCGCTACGCGCCCCATCGCGGCACAAGGCCGCTCCTACAGGGACCGCGCAAGACAGCAAGCCCTGCGTTTCAGCAAAATCAAAAGCCCAACAAATTCAACCCCTTGGCGAACCGCACCGATTCCCGCTAGCATCGCCCCAGCCATTTGCGCCAATAATAAGTCCAAGCCCGCAGCGCCCAACCCATCGAGGCCAGCATGTACATCTATCGTTTGGTCCTGCTTCTGGTCGTGGGGATCTACCTGTTCTCCCCGGCCATCATGGACTGGTGGATCGAGCCGACCGGAGCCTGGTACCGCCCCTACCTGCTCTGGCTGATCCTGATCGTCGTCACCTTCATCCTGCAGAGCCAACGAGATGCCGATGAGCTTTAGCCTGACCCAGATGATCCTGATCAGCGCCGCCTACCTGCTGGTGCTGTTCGGCGTGGCCTGGATCAGCGAACGCGGGCTGATCCCGCGCGCGGTCATCCGCCACCCCCTGACCTACACCCTGTCGCTGGGCGTCTACGCCAGTGCCTGGGCCTTCTATGGCTCGGTCGGCCTGGCCTACCAATACGGCTACGGCTTCCTCGCCTGTTACCTGGGGGTGTCCGGGGCCTTCCTGCTGGCACCGGTGTTGCTCTACCCGATCCTCAAGATCACCCGCACCTACCAGCTTTCGTCGCTGGCCGACCTGCTGGCGTTTCGCTTTCGCAGCACCTGGGCCGGCGCGCTGACCACCATCTTCATGCTGATTGGCGTGCTGCCGCTGCTGGCCCTGCAGATCCAGGCGGTGGCCGACTCGATCAGCATCCTCACCGGCGAACCGGTCAAGGCGCGGGTGGCGTTCGCCTTCTGCGTGCTGATCGTGCTGTTCACCATCTTCTTCGGCTCGCGCCATATCGCCACCCGCGAGAAGCATGAAGGCCTGGTGTTCGCCATCGCCTTCGAATCGGTGATCAAGCTACTGGCCCTCGGCGGCGTCGGCCTCTACGCGCTGTACGGCGTGTTCGGTGGGCCGCACGGCCTGGAAGTCTGGCTGCTGCAGAACCAGACCGCCCTCGCCGCCCTGCACACCCCACTGCAGGAGGGGCCGTGGCGCACCCTGCTGCTGGTGTTCTTCGCCTCGGCGATCGTCATGCCGCACATGTACCACATGGCCTTCACCGAGAACCTGAGCCCGCGCTCGCTGGTCAGCGCCAGCTGGGGCCTGCCGCTGTTCCTGCTGCTGATGAGCCTGGCCGTGCCGCTGGTGCTGTGGGCCGGCCTGCGCCTGGGCGCCAGCACCAACCCCGAGTACTTCACCCTGGGCCTGGGCATTGCCGCCAACAACGAAGCGCTGGCGCTGCTGGCGTATGTCGGCGGGCTGTCTGCCGCCAGCGGGCTGATCATCGTCACCACCCTGGCGCTGTCGGGCATGGCCCTGAACCACCTGGTACTGCCGCTGTACCAGCCGCCGGCCGAAGGCAACATCTACCGCTGGCTGAAATGGACCCGCCGGGCGCTGATCGTCGCCATCATCACCGCCGGCTTCATCTTCTACCTGACCCAGAACACCCACCAGAGCCTGGCCAACCTGGGCATCGTCGCCTTCGTCGCCACCCTGCAGTTCCTGCCCGGCGTGCTTTCGGTGCTGTACTGGCCGACCGCCAACCGCCGCGGTTTCATCGCCGGGCTGCTGGCCGGCATGCTGGTGTGGATGGTGACCATGCTGCTGCCGCTGCTGGGCAACCTGCAGGGCTTCTATATCCCGCTGCTGGACATGATCTACGTGCTGGACGACACCAGCTGGCACATGGCGGCCATCGCCTCGCTGGCAGCCAACGTCCTGCTGTTCACCCTGATCTCGCTGTTCACCAACGCCAGCAGCGAAGAGGTCAGCGCCGCCGAGGCCTGCGCAGTGGATAACGTGCGTCGCCCGCAGCGCCGCGAGCTGCATGCCGCCTCGCCCCAGGAGTTCGCCACCCAACTGGCCAAGCCGCTGGGCGCCAAGGCCGCACAGAAAGAGGTGGAACAGGCCCTGCGCGACCTCTACCTGCCCTTCGACGAGCGCCGTCCCTACGCCCTGCGCCGCCTGCGCGACCGCATCGAGGCCAACCTCTCCGGCCTGATGGGCCCGAGCGTGGCCCAGGACATGGTCGAGACCTTCCTGCCCTACAAGTCCGGCAACGAGAACTACGTCACCGAGGACATCCACTTCATCGAGAGCCGACTCGAGGATTACCACTCACGCCTGACCGGCCTTGCCGCCGAGCTCGACGCCCTGCGCCGCTACCACCGCCAGACCCTGCAGGAACTGCCCATGGGCGTGTGCTCGCTGGCCAAGGACCAGGAGATCCTGATGTGGAACAAGGCCATGGAGGAGCTCACCGGGATCGCCGCCAAGCACGTGGTCGGTTCGCGCCTGGTGACCATCGGCGAACCCTGGCGCGGCCTGCTGCAAGGTTTCATCAACGTGCCCGACGAGCACCTGCACAAGCAGCGCCTGGCCCTCGATGGCCAGCCACGCTGGCTCAACTTGCACAAGGCGGCCATCGACGAACCGCTGGCCCCGGGCAACAGCGGCCTGGTGCTGCTGGTCGAGGACCTCACCGAGACCCAGGCGCTGGAAGACAAGCTGGTGCACTCCGAACGCCTGGCCAGCATCGGTCGCCTGGCGGCGGGCGTGGCCCACGAGATCGGCAATCCGATCACCGGCATCGCTTGCCTTGCGCAGAACCTGCGCGAGGAGCGCGAGGGCGACGGCGAGATCATCGAGCTGTCCAGCCAGATCCTCGAGCAGACCAAGCGCGTGTCGCGCATCGTCCAGTCGCTGATGAGCTTCGCCCATGCCGGTGGCAGCCAGCAGAACAGCGAGGAGCCGGTGTGCCTGGCCGAAGTCGCGCAGGACGCCATTGGTCTGCTGGCGTTGAACCGGCGCAATTTCGAAGTACAGTTCTTCAACCTCTGCGACCCGCAACACTGGGTCGAGGGCGACCCGCAGCGCCTGGCCCAGGTGCTGATCAACCTGCTTTCCAACGCCCGCGACGCCTCCCCGCCCGGCAGCGCCGTGCGCGTGCGCAGTGAAGTGAACGAACACACCGTCGACCTGATCGTCGAGGACGAAGGCAGCGGCATCCCGAAAAGCATCATGGACCGCCTCTTCGAACCCTTCTTCACCACCAAGGACCCGGGCGAAGGAACCGGACTGGGGCTCGCTCTGGTCTATTCCATCGTGGAAGAGCATTATGGGCAAATCACCATCGACAGCCCGGCCGACATCGAGCGCCAACGTGGTACCCGGATCCGCGTGACCCTGCCCCGGCATGTCGTAGCGACGTCCCCTGAAATTCGAGACCGTCGAGAGAATTGAATCAATGCCGCATATTCTGATCGTCGAAGACGAAACCATCATCCGTTCGGCCCTGCGTCGCCTGCTCGAACGGAACCAGTACCAGGTCAGCGAAGCCGGCTCGGTGCAGGAAGCCCAGGAACGCTTCAGCATTGCCACCTTCGACCTGATCGTCAGCGACCTGCGCCTGCCGGGCGCCCCGGGCACCGAGCTGATCAAGCTCGGCCAGGGCACCCCGGTGCTGATCATGACCAGCTACGCCAGCCTGCGCTCGGCGGTGGACTCGATGAAGATGGGCGCGGTGGACTACATCGCCAAGCCCTTCGACCACGACGAGATGCTCCAGGCCGTGGCCCGCATCCTGCGCGACCGGCAGAACGCTCCAGCCGCCGCGCCTGCCGCCGAACCACGCGCCGGTAACGGCAAGGCCGCCAGCGACAAGGCAGGTAGCGCGGCCGCCAACGGCGAGATCGGCATCATCGGCTCCTGCCCGCCCATGCAGGACATGTACGTCAAGATTCGCAAGGTCGCCCCGACCGACTCCAATGTGCTGATCCAGGGCGAGTCGGGCACCGGCAAGGAGCTGGTCGCCCGAGCCCTGCACAACCTCTCGCGCCGGGCCAAGGCACCGATGATCTCGGTGAACTGCGCGGCGATCCCCGAGACCCTGATCGAGTCGGAACTGTTCGGCCACGAGAAGGGCGCGTTCACCGGCGCCAGTGCCGGGCGCGCGGGCCTGGTCGAGGCCGCCGACGGCGGCACGCTGTTCCTCGACGAGATCGGCGAACTGCCCCTGGAAGCCCAGGCCCGCCTGCTGCGCGTGCTACAGGAAGGCGAGATCCGCCGGGTCGGCTCGGTGCAGTCGCAGAAGGTCGATGTGCGCCTGATCGCCGCGACCCACCGCGACCTGAAGAACCTGGCCAAGGCCGGGCAGTTCCGTGAAGACCTGTACTACCGCCTGCACGTGATCGCCCTGAAACTGCCAGCCCTGCGCGAGCGCGGCAGCGACGTCAACGAGATCGCCAATGCCTTCCTTGCCCGCCAGAGCGCACGCATCGGCCGCGACGACCTGCACTTCTCCCACGAGGCCGAGCAGGCCATCCGTCACTACAGCTGGCCGGGCAACGTGCGCGAACTGGAAAACGCCGTGGAGCGCGCAGTGATTCTCAGCGAGAGCGCGGAAATTTCCGCCGACCTGCTGGGCATCGATATCGAGCTGAGCGACCTGGAAGACGATGACGTGCTGGACAGCCTGCCAAGCCTGGCCAGCGCCAACAACGCCAGCCACGAGCCGACCGAGGACCTGTCGCTGGAGGACTACTTCCAGCATTTCGTCCTCGAGCACCAGGACCACATGACCGAGACCGAGCTGGCGCGCAAGCTGGGCGTCAGCCGCAAATGCCTGTGGGAACGCCGCCAGCGCCTGGGTATCCCGCGACGCAAGAGCAACGCCACCAGCGACAATTGATTCTATGTAATCCGATCGCGGGGCCAGCCCGCTCCCACGCCAGCCTTGCCTGGTCCGTGGGAGCGGGCTAGCTCCGCGATGCGTTTGTGCGGTAACACATCAGTTCCCGCAAAAATCTGTTACCCACCCTGTCAGCCGTAACATCCCCCGAGGCGTAAGGTAACGAAATTTCTACATTTGCCCCGCCCAAAAACCTGTCTGAACCGCTGAACCCCCCGATTTCATTGGGTTTTCAAAAGTTGGCACGGCACCTGCTATATGTCTGGTACAAGAACAATAACAAGCACTGCAACTCAGAATAAGAACAAGACGAAACGGCTCACGCACAATAAGAACAAGACGGCGGAGGCGCAGCTAACTGATTCTTTTGGAGAGGCGTTGTGTTTGGGGCTTGCCCCACGATCAGGCAGAGAACAACAAAAACTGCACTAAAAAGCAGCACCTGAACTGATTGGATCGACAGATCAGCATCAACTCGGCGACCAAAGCAATCCGTTTGCTCTTCACCCCCGGTTTGGGGGTCGTCCACAAGCTTCGAGATTTGTGGACAGGGCATTCAACAAAAACAAGAAGCCCGGCAAAAAAACAATAAGAGCACGCAACGACTTTGATGGGGAGCTTCGGCTCCCCATGTCGTTTCTCCCTTTCGCATCGCCCTTGCCACACCGCCTACACCATTCCCCCAGTAAATGCTAGAATCCCCGCCCATCATGCGGCCATTCTCCTATCCTTGGCCGATCATTCCTTCAAACAGTGCATCCCATGCTGAAGAAGCTGTTCCAGTCGTTCCGCCCGCCCGTCCGTGGCCAGCACCACAGGCGCACCACGCCTGAAGTGATCAACAAGAGCCAGCACTCGCTGCAGCGCAGCCAGTTCAGCCGCCATGCCGTGGGCATCGTCGAGCGTCTGCAGGCAGCCGGTTACCAGGCCTACCTGGTCGGTGGCTGCGTGCGCGACCTGCTGCTGGGCATCACGCCCAAGGACTTCGACGTCGCCACCAGCGCCACCCCCGAGCAGATCCGCGCGGAGTTCCGCAACGCCCGCATCATCGGCCGGCGTTTCAAGCTGGTGCACGTGCATTTCGGCCGTGACATCATCGAGGTCGCGACCTTCCGTGCCCCGCACTCGGATGAAGACCAGTCCGATAGCCACCGCTCGTCGCACAATGCCAGCGGCCGCATCCTGCGCGACAACGTGTACGGCACCCTGGAAGAAGACGCGCAACGCCGCGACTTCACCATTAACGCCCTGTACTACGACCCGGTCAGCGAGCGCATCCTCGACTACGCCAACGGTGTCCACGACATCCGTAACCGCCTGCTGCGCCTGATCGGCGACCCGACGCACCGCTACCAGGAAGACCCGGTACGCATGCTGCGCGCCGTGCGCTTCGCCGCCAAGCTGGACTTCGGCATCGAGAAGCACACTGTGCAACCGATCCGCGAACTGGCGCCCATGCTGCGTGACATTCCGCCGGCACGCCTGTTCGAGGAGTGCCTCAAGCTGTTCCTCAACGGCCAAGGCGCGATCACCTTCGAGATGCTGGTCGACCTGCAACTGTTCGAGCCGCTGTTCCCGGCCAGCAGCCAGGCCCTGGAAGAACGCCCGACCTACACCCACACCCTGATCAGCCAGGCCCTGAGCAACACCGACCTGCGCGTCAAGCAGGGCAAACCGGTGACCCCGGCATTCCTCTTCGCCGCCCTGCTCTGGCCGGCCCTGCCGGGCCGCGTGCTGTACCTGCAGAGCCAAGGCGTGCCGCCGATCCCTGCCATGAACGGCGCGGCCCACGACCTGATCGCCGAACAATGCGCACGCATTGCCATCCCCAAGCGATTCACCCTGCCGATCCGCGAGATCTGGGACATGCAGGAGCGCCTGCCACGACGCAGTGGCAAACGCGCCGACATGCTGCTGGACAACCCGCGCTTCCGCGCCGGCTACGACTTCCTCCTGCTGCGTGAAAGCGCCGGCGAGGAAACCGACGGCCTGGGCGAGTGGTGGACCGACTACCAGGACGCCAACGACAGCCAGCGCCGCGACATGATCCGCGAGCTCGGCAGCCGTGACGACGGCGGCACTGCCGGCCCACGCAAGCGCAAGCGCAGCGGCGGCAAACGCAAGCGTGATGACGAGCAGGCCTGGGACTGAGCATGAACACCCGTGCGTTCATCGGCCTGGGCAGCAACCTGGATGAACCCGCCGAGCAGCTGCGCAGCGCCCTGCAGGCGCTGGACCTGATCACCGACACCCGCCTGGCGGCGGCCTCGGCGCTCTACACCAGCGACTCCCTGCTGCCCGGCCAGCCGCGCTACACCAACGCAGTGGCGGCCATCGACACGGCCTTGGCGCCGCTGGACCTGCTCGACGCGCTGCAAGCCATCGAGAACGACCAGGGCCGCGTGCGCCAGGAGCGCTGGGGCCCACGCACCCTCGACCTCGACGTGCTGTTGTTCGGTGACCGGGTCATTGACGTGCCGCGCCTGCAGGTGCCGCACTACCACATGCACGCACGCCCCTTCGTGCTCTACCCGCTCGCCGAGCTGGTGCCCGCCGAATTCCGCCTCGCCGACGGCCGCGCCCTGGCGCAGTTGCTCGAAGACTGTCCGTTCGTCGGCCTGGAACGCCTGTAATTCGGGCGTTTCCGACGGCGGTAACGCCAGTAACACCGGTACCGTAACAATGCGGTAACACGGCTGGTTGACTTCCCCCACCTCGCTCACGACTATAGGCGTCCCGCGGCGCCACTCTGCCGCAATCACCCATTTAGGCCCGGACGGACCTGTGCCCGAACATCACAGACGATGATGTGCCGCTCCGGAAGATGAATACACGCGTTGTACGCAGTTGTTGTTCACAGCGCCTGAACGAGGATTCCCCTACATGCCTGAAGTAACCCTGACCACCCTGCATGGCCTGAAGGCCAAGGGCGAAAAAATCACCATGCTGACCTGCTATGACGCGACCTTCGCCAAGGCCGCCAGCCAAGCCGGCGTGGAAGTCCTGCTGGTGGGCGACTCCCTGGGGATGGTCCTGCAGGGCCATGACAGCACCCTGCCGGTCACCAACCGCGACATGGCCTACCATACCGCCTGCGTCAAGCGCGGCAACGATGGCGCGCTGATCCTCGCCGACCTGCCGTTCATGGCCCACGCCACCCCCGAACAGGCCTTCGCCAACGCCGCCGAACTGATGCGCGCCGGCGCCCACATGCTCAAGATCGAAGGCGCCGCCTGGCTGGGCGAGACCATCCGCCTGCTGGCCGAGCGCGGTGTGCCGGTGTGTGCGCACATGGGACTGACCCCGCAGACGGTCAACGTGCTGGGTGGCTACAAGGTCCAGGGCCGCCAGGAAGCCCAGGCCCGCCAGATGCGCGCCGACGCCATCGCCCTGGAGCAGGCCGGCGCGGCCATGCTGCTGCTCGAGTGCGTGCCCAGCGAGCTGGCGGCGGAGATTACCCAGGCGGTGGGCATTCCGGTGATCGGCATCGGCGCCGGCAGCGCCACCGATGGCCAGGTGCTGGTCCTGCATGACATGCTCGGACTGTCGCTCAGCGGCCGCGTGCCGAAGTTCGTGAAGAACTTCATGGCCGGCCAGCCGGACATCCAGAGTGCCCTGGCCGCCTATGTCCGTGCGGTCAAGGACGTCAGCTTCCCTGGCAGCGAGCATGGGTTCAGCGCATGAATACCGTCAAGACCGTCCGTGAACTGCGTGCCGCCGTGGCCCGCGCCCGTGGCGAAGGCAAGCGCATCGCCTTCGTGCCGACCATGGGCAACCTGCACAGCGGCCACGCCGCCCTGGTGACCAAGGCCGCCCAGCGCGCCGACTTCGTGGTCGCCAGCATCTTCGTCAACCCGCTGCAGTTCGGCGCGGGCGAGGACCTGGACAAGTATCCCCGCACCCTCGCCGCCGACCAGGAAACACTGCTGCAGGCCGGCTGCCACCTGCTGTTCGCCCCCACCGTCGAGGAGATGTACCCCGACGGCATGGCGGTGCAGACCCGGGTGAGCGTGCCGCAACTGTCCGAAGGCCTGTGCGGCGCCAGCCGCCCCGGACACTTCGAAGGCGTGGCGACGGTGGTCAGCAAGCTGTTCAACATGGTCCAGCCAGACCTTGCCGTGTTCGGCGAAAAGGACTTCCAGCAACTGGCGGTGATCCGCGCCATGGTGCGCGACCTGAACATGCCGATCCAGATCATCGGCGAGCCGACCGTGCGCGCCGAGGACGGCCTGGCGCTGTCGTCGCGCAATGGCTACCTGACGCCGGAGCAGCGAGCCACCGCCCCGGTGCTGTATCGCACCCTGAGCGGCATCGCCGACGCCCTGCGCCGTGGCCAACGCGACTACCCGGCGCTGATCGCCGAGGGCCAGGGGCAACTCGAAAGCGCCGGGTTCCGTAAGGATTACCTGGAAGTGCGCCACGCCGTCACCCTGCGCCCGGCGCAAGTCGATGACCGTGACCTGGTGGTAATCGCCGCGGCTTACCTGGGTAACACCCGGCTGATCGACAATCTCTACCTGCACCTCGAAGAGCAGAGCGCCTGATATGACCCGTGGGAGCGGGCTTGCCCCGCGATAGCGCCTGCCCAGGCAACCGCAATCGCGGGGCAAGCCCGCTCCCACGACGCTCAACCTCACGAAGTCTGCTGTCACAAAGCCAGCTCTCACGATCACCCTCGTGACAATTTTCATCCTCCTCGCTTGCCTCACCCATTCCCGGTTTCCTGCCAATGCCTATAATGTCCAGCTTGCAACCGGCAACGAATGCCGCTGTCCAAGCCTGACCATGCACCAAGGAAACCACCCGCAATGGCGTATTACCGTACCCCCCACGATGTGACGGCGCTGCCCGCCTGGCAGGCGCTTCAGCAACACCGCGACGCCATGCAGGGCTTCAGCATGCGCGAAGCCTTCGCCGCCGACGGCAAGCGCTTCGAGCAGTTCTCCTTGAGCAGCTGCGGCCTGTTCCTCGACTACTCGAAGAACCTGATCACCGAGCAGACCCGTGACCTGCTGGTGAACCTGGCCAAGGACGTCGACCTGGAAGCGGCCATCAAGTCGATGTTCAGCGGCGAGATCATCAACGCCTCCGAAGGCCGTCCGGTGCTGCACACCGCCCTGCGCCGCCCGGTCGGCGACAAGCTCAGCGTGAACGGCGTCAACGTGATGCCGGAAGTGCACAAGGTGCTGAACCAGATCACCGAACTGGTCGGCCGCATCCACGACGGCCTGTGGCGCGGCTACAGCGAAAAACCGATCACCGACGTGGTCAACATCGGCATCGGCGGCTCGTTCCTCGGCCCCGAGCTGGTCTCCGAGGCGCTGCTGCCCTACGCCCAGCGCGGCGTGCGCTGCCACTACCTGGCGAACATCGACGGCAGCGAGTTCCATGAGCTGTCGGCCAACCTGCGCGCCGAGACCACCCTGTTCATCGTCTCGTCGAAGTCGTTCAACACCCTGGAAACCCTGAAGAACGCCCAGGCCGCGCGCACCTGGTACCTGGCCCAGGGCGGTTCGGAAGCCGAGCTGTACCGCCACTTCATCGCCGTATCCAGCAACAAGGCCGCGGCCGTGGCCTTCGGCATCCGCGAAGAGAACATCTTCCCGATGTGGGACTGGGTCGGCGGGCGCTACTCGCTGTGGTCGGCCATCGGCCTGCCGATCGCCCTGGCCATCGGCACCGCCAACTTCAAGGAACTGTTGTCCGGCGCCTACACCATGGACCAGCACTTCCAGACCGCGCCGTTCGAGAAGAACATGCCGGTGCTGCTGGCCCTGCTGGGCGTGTGGTACGGCAACTTCTGGGGCGCCCAGGCCCACGCGATCCTGCCGTACGACCATTACCTGCGCAACATCACCAAGCACCTGCAGCAACTGGACATGGAGTCCAACGGCAAGAGCGTGCTGCAGGACGGCAGCCCGGTGAAGACCGACACTGGCCCGGTGATCTGGGGCGGCGTCGGCTGCAACGGCCAGCACGCCTACCACCAGTTGCTGCACCAGGGCACCCAGCTGATCCCGGCCGACTTCATCGTGCCGGTGGTGAGCTTCAACCCGGTGGCGGACCACCATCAGTGGCTGTACGCCAACTGCCTGTCGCAGAGCCAGGCGCTGATGCTCGGCAAGACCCGCGAGGAAGCCGAGGCAGAACTGCGCGCCAAGGGCCTGAACGAGGCCGATATCGCCAAGCTGGCGCCGCACAAGGTGATCCCGGGCAACCGCCCGAGCAACACCCTGGTGGTCGAGCGCATCAGCCCGCGCCGCCTCGGTGCGCTGGTGGCGATGTACGAGCACAAGGTGTTCGTGCAGAGCGTGGTCTGGGGCATCAACGCCTTCGACCAGTGGGGCGTGGAGCTGGGCAAGGAACTGGGCAAGGGCGTGTACCAGCGCCTGGTGGGCGCCCAGGAGGACAACGCCGAGGACGGCTCCACCCAGGGCCTGATCAACTACTTCCGCGGCCGTCACCGCGGCTGACGCTACACAGCCGCTCTTTGTGTAGGAGCGGCCTTGTGCCGCGAAAGGGCCGCACAGCGGCCCCGGCAATCATCATGGGGCCGCTTCGCGGCCCTTTCGCGGCGCAAGGCCGCTCCTACACGGACACCATGATCCTCAAGGAACATCACCTCTAGCTACACTGTCCATCGAATAGCCGTTGCAGTCCCTCGCCCCTAACAAGAGCAGGACCACCCGCCATGTTCGATATCCGCGACTATCCCCAGGCCCTGGCCGTGAGCCAGTCCGCCACCCTCAGCGACGACGAATACCGCCGCCTCTACCGCCAGTCGGTGGATGATCCCGACGCCTTCTGGGCCGAACAGGCCAAGCGCCTGGACTGGATCAAGCCCTGGTCAAGCGTGCAGCAATGCGACCTGAACACCGGCAGCGCCCGCTGGTTCGACGGCGCCCAGCTCAACGTCAGCCATAACTGCATCGATCGCCACCTGGCCCAGCGCGGCGAGCAAACCGCCCTGCTCTGGGAAGGCGACGATCCCGCGGACAGCAAGGCCATCAGCTACCGCGAACTGCACCGCCAGGTCTGCCGCCTGGCCAACGCCCTGAAAGCCCGTGGTGTGAACAAAGGCGACCGGGTGTGCATCTATATGCCGATGATCCCCGAGGCCGCCTACGCCATGCTCGCCTGCACGCGCATCGGCGCCATCCACTCGGTGGTGTTCGGCGGCTTCTCCCCCGACGCCCTGCGCGACCGCATCCTCGACGCCGACTGCCGCACCGTGATCACCGCTGACGAAGGCGTGCGGGGCGGCAAGCGCATCCCACTCAAGCACAACGTCGACAAGGCGCTGGCAAACTGCCCGAACGTCAGCAGCGTGCTGGTGGTCAGGCGCACCGGCAGCGATGTGATTTGGAGCGAAGACCGCGACCTCTGGTATCACGAGGTGACGGAAAAGGCCGCTGACGACTGCCCGGCCGAGCCGATGAACGCCGAGGATCCGCTGTTCATCCTCTACACCTCGGGCAGCACCGGCAAGCCCAAGGGCGTGCTGCACACCACCGCCGGCTACCTGCTGCAGGCGACCATGACCTTCAAGACCGTGTTCGACTACCGCGACGGCGAGGTGTTCTGGTGCACCGCCGACGTCGGCTGGGTCACCGGCCACAGCTATATCGTCTACGGCCCGCTGGCCAACGGCGCGATCTCGCTGATGTTCGAAGGCGTGCCCAACTACCCCGACACTTCGCGCTTCTGGCAGGTGGTCGACAAGCACCGGGTGAACATCTTCTACACCGCGCCCACCGCCCTGCGCGCGTTGATGCGCGAAGGCGACGGGCCGCTACAGACAACCCGGCGCGATAGCCTGCGCCTGCTCGGCAGCGTCGGCGAGCCGATCAACCCGGAAGCCTGGGAATGGTATTTCGAAGAGGTCGGACAGAAACGCTGCCCCATCGTCGACACCTGGTGGCAGACCGAGACCGGCGGCATCATGCTCACCCCCCTCCCCGGCACGCCACGGCTCAAGCCGGGCTGCGCCACCCAGCCGATGTTCGGCGTGCAACCGGTACTGCTGGACGACAAAGGCAAGCTGATCGAAGGCCCCGGCGCCGGGCTGCTGGCGATCAAGGCCAGCTGGCCCGGGCAGGTCCGCAGCGTCTACGGCGACCACCAGCGCATGGTCGACACCTACTTCAAGCCGATGCCCGGCTACTACTTCACCGGCGACGGCGCCCGCCGCGATGCCGATGGCGACTACTGGATCACCGGGCGCATCGACGATGTGATCAATGTTTCCGGCCACCGTATCGGCACCGCCGAGGTGGAGAGCGCCCTGGTGCTGCATGACAGCGTCGCAGAAGCCGCCGTGGTCGGTTACCCGCACGACCTCAAGGGGCAGGGTGTGTATGCCTTCGTCACCCCCATGAACGGCGTCGCGCCGGACGACGCGCTCAAGGCCGAACTGCTGGCCCTGGTCAGCAAGGAGATCGGCAGCTTCGCCAAGCCCGAACTGATCCAGTGGGCACCCGCCCTGCCCAAGACCCGCTCGGGCAAGATCATGCGGCGCATCCTGCGCAAGATCGCCTGCAATGAACTGGACAACCTGGGCGACACCTCCACCCTGGCCGACCCGAGCGTGGTCCAGGGCCTGATCGACAAACGCCTGAACCAATAGGCCGCTTCGCAGGGCGGCCGCTGCCGGCCGTCCTGCGGCGAATTGACATATCGGAAAATACCGATATTATCGCGTCATGGAACTGCTCGACGTATTCAAGGCACTCTCGAACCGCACACGCCTCGAGATCCTCAAAGGCCTGAAAGACCCGGTGAAACACTTTCCCCCACAGGACGAAGGTGACGTTCACACCGTGGGTGTCTGTGTGAGCAGTATCCAGGAAGGCGTGGGGCTGTCGCAGTCAACGGTGTCCGACTACCTGGCCACCCTGCAGCGTGCAGGCCTGGTCGAGGTCCGCCGCATTGGCCAGTGGACCTACTACAAGCGCAACGAAGCAGCCATCAGCGCGCTCGCCGAGCTGATCGGGAGCGACCTGTAGGGTTTGCTTTTACCTCACAATATCGATATTTCTCGATATCCCGTTTTAACGAAATCAAGGAGCAATCCCCGAGGTGCCTGCCAGGCGCCCAGAAACAGAAAGGCAGCTTGATCTCATTTTATATATCGATATTTCTCGATATCCCTTTTTATCGAAGCGAGGAAACACCATGAAAGCGTTGATACTGGATGCCTTCGGCGGCCCGGATGCATTCGTCTATCGTGACATCGCCAAGCCGGTGCCGAAGGCCGGGCAGGTACTGGTCAGGGTGCATGCCACCTCCGTCAATCCGCTGGATTACCAGGTGCGTCGCGGCGACTATCCCGACCTGGTGCCGCTGCCGGCCATCACCGGGCACGACGTCTCCGGCGTCGTCGAGGCCGTCGGGCCTGGGGTGACGGCAATCAGCCCCGGTGACGAGGTGTGGTACACCCCGCAGATATTCGAGGGCGCGGGCAGCTATGCCGAATACCACGTTGCCGCCGAAGGCATCGTCGGCCGGAAGCCGCCGTCGCTAAGCCATCTCGAGGCGGCAAGCCTGAGCCTGGTCGGCGGCACGGCCTGGGAGGCGCTGGTGGTCCGCGCGGCGCTCAGGGTGGGCGAGAGCATCCTGGTGCATGGCGGTGCCGGCGGCGTCGGCCATGTGGCGATCCAGCTGGCCAAGGCCATGGGCGCCAGGGTCTTCACCACGGTACGCGAAGCGAATGCCGAATTCGCGCGACGCATGGGCGCCGATGTGGTCATCGACTACGAGCGCCAGGACTATGTCGATGTCATCCTCAAGGAAACCGCAGGCCATGGCGTCGAAGTGGTATTCGACACCATTGGCGGCGATACCCTGTCTCGCAGCCCGGACGCCCTGGCCCAGTTGGGGCGCGTGGTGTCGATCGTGGACATCGCGCAACCACAGAACCTCATTCAGGCCTGGGGCAAGAACGCGAGCTATCACTTCGTCTTCACCCGGCAGCAGCGCGGCAAGCTCGATGAGCTGAGCGCGCTGGTCGAGCGCGGACAACTGCGGCCACATGTGGGCGCCATCTATCCCCTGGCCGACGTTGCGCTCGCCCATGCCCGGCTGCAAAGCCCCAACAATGGCCTGCAAGGAAAGATCGCCATTGCGGTCGTGCCTGCGGCCGAACCCAGCAACGCTTGACGCCCCCTCGCCCAACCCAATCATGAGGACCGCCATGATCTACGAAATCGCCATTCTTCCCATCCAGCAGGCGCGCATCGACAGTTTCAGGCACGCCTTCGCCGAAGTCGCCCCTCTGCTCAGCCGGGCCAAAGGGCACATCAGCCACCTGCTCGCGCAAGGGATCGAAAAAACCCATCACTTCAACCTGATCGTACAGTGGCAATCCCTCGAGGATCACACGCCTGGCTTCGAGACCAGCGAAGACCACCAGCTCTTCATGGCCCACCTCACACCGTATTTTTCCGAGGAGCCCACGGTTTATCATATCCACGGAGGCGCGCTCGAGACGCACGCCCCCGTCGGCCCGGGAGACGCCCGGCCAATGGACATACGCCTCAATTCATAGACGGCCGCCATGGCGGCCAGCGCAGGTCGCCATGGAAGTCCTACGTCGTCGCATCGAAACCCAGGTCATGAGCCTCACCGGGCTGGCCCTCGGCCAGCTCGACCTGGAATCGCCCAAGGGTGATCCCGGCCTGTTCGGCCCACAGAGCATCAGCTGGCAGGTACATGGCGACTTCCCCAGCATGCTGGTGGGCGGTATCAGCGCATTGATGCTGCAACTGCTGCACCCGCTGGCACTGGCCGGGGTGTGGGATCATTCGAACTTCCGCCAGGATCTGCTCGGACGCCTGCGCCGTACCAGCCAGTTCATCTCCGGCACCACCTTCGGCTCGACCCGCGACGCCGAGTGGCTGATCGACAAGGTTCGCACCATCCACCTCAAGGTGACCGGCACCGCGCCCGATGGCCGTCCCTATGCGGCGAGCGACCCCGACCTGCTGACCTGGGTGCATGTGGCCGAAGTCAGCAGCTTCCTCGCCGCCCACCTGCGTTATCGCAATCCCCGCCTGCCACGCGCCGAGCAGGACGCCTACTACGACGAGATCGCGCTGATCGCCGAGCGCCTCGGCGCACGTGACGTGCCACGCTCCTGCGCCGAGGTCGACGAGTACCTGCGGCGCATGCGCCCGCAACTGCAGTGCGACGCGCGCAGCCTGGAGGTGGTGGACATCCTGCTCAAGGCCCCGGCGCCCAGCCGGATGGCCGAGCCGGTGGGCAAGCTGATGCTCAAGGCCGGCATCGACCTGCTGCCCGAATGGGCCAGCGAAATGCTCGGCCTGCACCAGGGCGCGGTCGAGCGGCGCATGATCCGCCTGGGCCTTAACAACACCGCCCCGGTGCTGCGCTGGGCCATGCGCGACGGTTCGGCGCACCGCGCACGGCGGCGCATGGGCATCGAATGAGGTATTTTGCTCCGTTCATCGGAACCGATTTAACGTGCCATACTCCAAGCACTCCAGCCTGATACAGACGATGCGACACATGCCCAAAGGATTGACCCGCGCTATCGGCGCACTGCTGGCCCTCGTGGCCCTGTACGGCCTGCTCGGCTTTTTCATTCTCCCCGGTGTCGCCCTGCGCATCGCCAACCAGCAACTGGCGCAATACGCCACGGTGCCGGCGCACCTGCAGCGCATCGAGCTCAACCCGTTCAGCCTTGAACTGACCCTCTGGGGCCTGCAGATCGGCGAGCCCGGCAAGGAGCAGGTCGGCTTCGAGCGCCTGTATGCCAACCTGTCCCTCGACAGCCTGTGGACCAAGGCCCTGCGCCTGGACGCCGTGGAGCTGGACAAGCCGCGCACCGAGCTGCTGTTCGCCAAGGACGGCAGCCTCAACCTGGCCCAGTTGTTCAAGATCCCGCCCAGCGAGCCCAAGCCGGAGGAGCCGCCAAGCGACCCGTTCCCGCTGCGCATCGCCAGCATCAAGCTCAGCGAAGGCTACCTGCATTTCCAGGACCTGCGCCCGAGCGAGCCAATCGAGTTCCTTTACGACTCGATGAACCTGGAGCTGAAGAACCTCAGTACCCTGCCCGACGACAACGCCGACATGACCCTGGTGGCCAACGGCCCGGCCGGCGGGCGCATCGACTGGAGCGGCACCCTGAGCCTGACGCCGATCGCCTCCGAAGGTACCCTCAAGGTCACCGACGGCAAGATGAAGCTGTTCTGGCCTTATGTGCGCGACGCCGTGCCGCTGGTGCTGGAAGACGGCATGGTCAGCCTCGACACCCACTACAAGCTCAACCTCGCCAAGGAAACCGAGCTGCTGCTCGACAACACCTCGGTGCGGGTCGCGCCCTTCGCCATCAAGGCCCCGGACGGGCGCCCGCTGGCCCGCCTGGCCAGCCTGGAGGTGAGCGAGACCTCCATCGACCTGGCCAAACAGCTGGTCACCGTCGGCAAGATCCGCAGTGAGAAGCTGGAGACCTGGGCGGCCCTGGAAAAGGACGGCCAGCTCGATTGGCAGAAGCTGTTCGCCAGCCAGCCGGCCAAGGCCACGCCGAAGGAAAAGGCCGAACCCGCCGCCGCCGAACCGACCCCTGAAGAGCAGGCCGCCAAGGAGCCGAGCAAACCCTGGCAGGTGCTGCTCAAGGACGTGCAGGCGCGCAACTACCTCATTCACCTGGCTGACCGTAGCCAGAAAGAGCCCGTGGCCCTGGATGTCGGCCCACTCAACCTCGACCTGCAGAACTTCGACAGCCTCAACCAGTCGCCCTTCACCCTCAAGCTCGACACCGGCGTGGGCAAGCAAGGCAAGTTGCAGGCCGCAGGTCAGGTCAACCTGGCGCCAGTCAGCGCGAAACTCGACGTCGCCACCCGCGACATCGACCTGCGCGTCGCCCAGGCCTACATCAGCCCGTTCATCCGCCTGGAACTGCGCAGCGGCATGCTCTCCAGCGACCTCAAGGTCGACCTCAAGAGCACCGAGCCACTGGCCTTCAGCATCACCGGCAAGGCCCAGGCCAACCAGCTGCACACCCTGGACACCATCAAGAACCGCGATTTCGTCAAATGGCAGCAGGTCAACGTCGACGGCCTGTCCTATGTGCACGGTGATGCCCTGTCGATCGACAAGGTTACCCTGCTGCAACCCTATGCGCGCTTCATCATCAACGAAGACCGCACCACCAACGTCGACGACCTGCTGATCCCGCAACCCGCGGACAAGCCTGCCGCGGCGCCAAGCAAGCCGGCCGCGTCCAGCGGCGGCAAGGAACTGGGCATCCGTATCGGCCAGATCAGTATCAACGATGGTTCGGCCAACTTCGCGGACCTGACCCTGACCCCCAACTTCGCCACTGCCGTGCAGCAGCTCAACGGCCAGATCGGCACCATCGACAACCGCAAGCCGTTGCCGGCCAAGGTGGATATCAAGGGCAAGGTGGACCGCTACGCACCGGTCACCATCAAAGGTGCGCTCAACCCGTTCAACCCGCTGGCCAGCCTGGACATCGCCACCAGCTTCAAGCGTGTCGAGCTGACCACGCTCACCCCCTACTCCGGCAAGTTCGCGGGCATGCGCATCCGCAAGGGCCGGCTGAACCTCGACCTGCACTACCTGATCACCAACGGCCAGCTCAAGGCCGAGAACAAGGTGGTGATCGAGCAATTGCAACTGGGCGAGAAGGTCGACAGCCCGGACGCCGTGGACCTACCGATCCGCCTGGCGGTCGCCCTGCTCAAGGACACCGAAGGCAGGATCTCCATCGAGTTGCCGGTATCGGGCGACCTCAACAACCCGCAGTTCAGCGTGATGCCGATCGTCTGGCAGACCCTGCGCAACCTGGTGCTGCGCGCGGCCCAGGCGCCGTTCAAGCTGCTCGGCGGGCTGGTCGCCGGCGGCGGTTCGGAAGATTTGGGCAACGTTTCTTTCGCGGCGGGCTCCAGCGACCTTACCCCTGAAGTGCAGGCGTCCCTGGACAAGCTCGCTTCGGCCCTGAAAGAGCGCCCTGAGCTGCGCCTGGAGATCGAGGGCACCGCCGCCCAGAGCAGTGACGGCCCGCTGATCGCCCAGCAGCGCCTGGAGCGCGAGTACCAGGCCACCTGGTACAAGATCCTCCAGCGCCGCGGCGACAAGGTACCGGCCAACGCCTCGTTGCTGGTGGTCGATGACAGCGACAAGCCGGCGATGCTCGAAGGCATCTACCGTACCCGTCTCAAGCAGCAGCCACCGGCCGAGTGGGAGAAGCTGGGCCGTGACGAACGCAGCGCCAAGCTGCGCGAGGCGGTAATCAAGTCCTGGGCGGAAAGCACCGCATTGCTGCGCACCCTCGGCCAGGAACGCGCCAGCAGCATCAAGGACTACCTGGTGGACAAGGGCCAGCTGGAAGATGACCGGGTGTACTTTATCGACACCAATCTCGGCCAGGCAGAGAGCGATGGCCGAGTGGTGACACCGATGCATCTGGATGCCGAGTAACCCTTCACGACCGCGACGCCCTCATCGCCGGCTTGCCGGCGATGAGGGCAGCACAGGCAATCGATACCATCAGACCAGCCGCTGCCCCGATACCGCCGGGTGATACAACGGCTGCACCTTGTTCCCCGCAGGGTCCAGCAAATGGAAGCTGCGGGCACCATCGCCATGATTGAAGGGGCGATCCAGCAGCGTCACGCCGTGGGCCTTGAAGTACTGATACCAGGCTTCGAGTTCCTCCACGCTGTCGACGATGAATCCATAGTGATCCAGGGTCTGCAGCCCGTTGGCCGCTCCGGCGCCACGTCCCAGCGACAGGTTATCGTTACCGCAGGTGAGGTAGACCAGGTCTTCGTTGGCGCGGTTCAGCACCTCCATGCCCAGCACATCCACGTAGAAGCGCTCGCATTCCTCCAGGTTGGGGACCAGCAAGGCAATATGACGCAGGCCATTCAGGCGACCTGGGCGGGCAGGTAGTTCGGACATGAGCAAGGCTCCTTTTTTGTATACAATTCAAAACAGAATCTAAAACAAAAGGAGCTTCCTGTGTACTGCCTGTTTATCAAGACACGTGTGAAACCCGGTACTGACGAAGCTTTCCTGACGGCGATCAAGGCCAATGCCGCCGCTTCGGTGGCCACCGAGCCGGGCTGCCTGGTGTTCGATGTGGCCCAGGATCGGGAGAGTCCGGATGTGATCTACCTGTACGAGATCTACCAGGACGACGCTGCATATGAGGCCCATACCCAGACGGCGCATTTCCGGGACAGCAGGCCTTTGGTGGAGCCTTTGATCGTGGAACAGGTGTGCTTCGAGAGCGATGTGATCGCACGTAATCCGGCGCTATAACGCCTTGTGTAGGAGCGGCCTTGTGCCGCGAAAGGGCTGCACAGCAGCCCCGGCAATTCGATGGTGGCTCAGAACCTGGGGCCGCTGTGCGCCCCTTTCGCGGCACAAGGCCGCTCCTACAGGGAAGCGCAAGCAAAAGCCCCGGCAGATGCCGGGGCTTGTGCTTGAAGGGGTGGCCAAATCCTTTTGGCCGACGGGACATTCCTTACTCGGACTTCAGGCCATCAGCCGAGACGGCTTGGACGCCCTTGATCTTCTTGGCGATGGCGACTGCCATATCCTTCTGCGCGTCGGTAATGGCCACGTCCGAGGACAGGGACACTACGCCTTTGTTGGTTTCGACCTTGATGTCACTGCCTGGCACGCCTTTCTCGGTCATCAGGTCAGCCTTCACCTTGGTGGTGATCCAGGTGTCGGAAGTAGCTTCCTTGGCTTTGGTCACCTCACCGGCCGCCAGCGTCATCGGGGCCTGGGTGGACTGGGCAGCGAACGCCGCGTTAGCCATGGTCAGGGTCAGAGCGGTGGCAGTAGCGGCAGCAATGGCGAACTTCTTCATGTGGGTCACTCCTGTTTTTCGAAAGGTCTGCGCCGTAGTTCCTGGCGTCAGGTAGAAGTGATGTTGCAGGGCGTGTGCCAGCTTTCCTCATAAATATTAATTCTTATAAATCAATAACTTATCAATTCTTATCGACATCGATGATCGTGCAATTTGCAAGCCCGGGCAAAATCCTGCATGCAAGATGCAAGTCCACAAGACAAAGCCACAGGCATAAAAAAAGGACCCCGAAGGGTCCTTCCTGTCAGCCTGGTGAGGCTTAGACGCCCGATGCCTTGGCAGCGGCGACGTCCTTGATCGACAGCTTGATACGGCCGCGGTTGTCCACGTCCAGTACCAGCACTTCGACTTCCTGGCCTTCCTTCAGCACGTCGGTGACCTTCTCGACGCGAGCATCGCTCAGCATGGAGATGTGCACCAGGCCGTCCTTGCCCGGCAGGATGTTGACGAAGGCGCCGAAGTCGACGATGCGCTCGACCTTGCCGACGTAGATCTTGCCGATCTCGGCCTCGGCGGTGATGCCCAGGATGCGCTGCTTGGCAGCGTCCGCGGCTTCCTTGGTCTCGCCGAAGATCTTGATCGAGCCGTCGTCTTCGATATCGATCGAAGCCTTGGTCTCTTCGCAGATGGCGCGGATGGTGGCGCCACCCTTGCCGATGACGTCACGGATCTTGTCGGTGTCGATCTTCATCGCGATCATGGTCGGGGCGTTGGCCGACAGCTCGGTACGCGACTCGCCGATGATCTGGTTCATCTGGCCGAGGATGTTCAGGCGCGCTTCCAGGGCCTGGCCCAGGGCGATCTCCATGATCTCTTCGGTGATGCCGTTGATCTTGATGTCCATCTGCAGCGCGGTGACGCCCTTGGCGGTACCGGCTACCTTGAAGTCCATGTCGCCCAGGTGGTCTTCGTCACCGAGGATGTCGGTCAGGACGGCAAACTTGTCACCTTCCTTGACCAGACCCATGGCAATACCGGCAACCGGAGCTTTCATCGGCACGCCGGCATCCATCAGGGCCAGCGAGGCGCCGCAGACCGAAGCCATGGAGCTGGAACCGTTGGACTCGGTGATTTCCGACACCACGCGGATGGTGTACGGGAACACGTCGGCGGCCGGCAGCATGGCCTGGACCGAACGACGGGCCAGACGGCCGTGGCCGATTTCGCGACGGCCGGCACCGCCCATGCGGCCACACTCGCCCACCGAGAACGGCGGGAAGTTGTAGTGCAGCATGAAGGGGTCTTTCTTCTCGCCTTCGAGGGTGTCCAGCAGCTGGGCGTCACGGGCAGTACCCAGGGTCGCGACGACCAGGGCCTGGGTTTCGCCGCGGGTGAACAGCGCCGAACCGTGGGTCTTCGGCAGAACGCCGACTTCGATGTTCAGCGGACGCACGGTCTTGGTGTCGCGACCGTCGATACGCGGCTTGCCGTTGACGATGTTTTCGCGAACGGTGCGGTATTCGATTTCGCCGAAGATGTCTTTGACTTCACCAGCCGAAGGCTGGCCTTCTTCACCGGAGAACTTGGCGATCGCCTGATCGCGCAGCTCGCCCAGGCGGGCGTAACGGTCAGCCTTGACGGTGATGGTGTAGCCCTGGGAAACGGCTTCGCCGAACTCGGCACGGATGGCGTTGAACAGCTCGGTGTTGGCCGCAGCAGGTTTCCAGTCCCAGGTCGGCTTGGCCGCTTCGGCAGCCAGCTCTTTGACAGCCTGGATGACAGCCTGGAATTCGTCGTGGGCGAACAGTACGGCACCCAGCATCTGGTCTTCGGTCAGCTCTTTGGCTTCCGACTCAACCATCAGTACCGCATCGGAGGTACCGGCAACGACCATGTCCAGGCTCGAGGCAGCCAGTTGCTCGTAGGTCGGGTTCAGCAGGTAGCCGGTGCTTTCATGGAAGGCCACGCGGGCGGCACCGATCGGGCCTTCGAACGGAATGCCGGAGATAGCCAGGGCAGCCGAGGTACCGATCATCGCGGCGATGTCCGGATCGGTCTTCTTGCTGGTGGAAACCACGGTGCAGACGACCTGGACTTCGTTCATGAAGCCTTCAGGGAACAGCGGGCGGATCGGACGGTCGATCAGGCGCGAGGTCAGGGTTTCCTTCTCGGAAGGACGGCCTTCACGCTTGAAGAAACCGCCTGGGATCTTGCCGGCGGCGTAGGTCTTTTCCTGGTAGTGCACGGACAGCGGGAAGAAGCCCTTGCCCGGATCAGCCTGCTTGGCGCCAACCACGGTCACCAGCACGGTGACATCGTTGTCGACGGTGACCAGCACGGCGCCGGTGGCCTGACGGGCGATGCGGCCCGTTTCGAGGGTTACGGTCGATTGACCGAACTGGAATTTCTTGATTACCGGGTTCACGGTTTCCTACCTTCTTCAGTGGCTCTTGGGGGAACTGGTTCTTGCGAATTCTTGGGCAGAACGGGGAATCGGCCCCATTGACCGTCCAGATACAACACGAGGCTGGGAGCCTGGCGCCGGGCGGATAAACCGCACGACGGACCAGGCTGCCAACCTCGCTGATCGCGTGGCGTGTCCAACGCCAGGGTTGCCGGGCAACCCTGCCGATGCATGCGACACGCCATGCAACACCACTGGCCAGACCGCTATTAGCGACGCAGGCCCAGGCGACCGATCAGGGCGCTGTAACGAGTGGTGTCTTTGCCCTTCAGGTAATCCAGCAGCTTACGACGCTGGTTGACCATACGGATCAGACCACGACGGGAGTGGTGGTCTTTATCGTTGGCCTTGAAGTGGCCTTGCAGCTTGTTGATGTTGAAGGTCAGCAGAGCAACCTGCACTTCCGGGCTACCGGTATCGCCGGCGGCTTGCTGGTAATCGGCAACAATTTGAGCTTTTTCTTCGACGCTGAGGGCCATTTGGCTTCTCCTGATAAACGGATCCCGCGAGCGGGGTCCAATAGGCCAGGGACAAGTCCCCGTATTAAAAAGAAGAGGTGTGACCGTGCCTAATAACAGCCAACCTCGTATCCACCGGTTTCAGCATAAGCCTCTACCCGTGGTTCCGGTCATTCCGACCGAATCAGTCGACGCGGCGCAACGCGCCCGTCTTCGCTCACTTCACCGATACCGATGAAGCGACCATTGTGATCCTGTACCCGGACCATGCCGAACTGCGGCGCGTCCGGCGCACGTACTGCCTGACCATGCAGCCAGTAGAACGCGCTGTGCTCGGACAGCAGCACCAGTGGCCAGTCCTGCAGCCCGCTGTCAGAAGGCATCAGGAAGCGATCGAGCGCTTCGTTGCCGCCTTCGGCGTGGGCTTGTTCGAGTTCCTCGAGCGTCACGGTCTGTGCCAGCTCGAAGGGGCCCGCCTGGGTACGACGCAGTTCGGCGACGTAGGCACCACAGCCCAGCGCCTCACCGATATCCTCCACCAGGGTGCGGATATAGGTGCCTTTGCTGCATCCAACCGAAAGGCGCGCACGGGTGCCTTCGCACTCGAGCAACTCCAAGCGGCTAATAGTAACAGAACGCGCCTCGCGCTCCACTACCTCTCCTGCACGAGCGAGCTTGTACAGCGGCTGGCCATCACGCTTGAGGGCCGAGTACATCGGCGGCACCTGGAGGATTCCACCCTTGAAACGCGGGATCACGGCCTCGATGTCGGCGCGACCAACGGTCACTTCGCGGGTCTGCAAGACTTCGCCTTCGGCATCTGCGGTGCTGGTAGTCTGCCCCATCTGCATGACCGTCTCGTAGCCCTTGTCGGAATCGAGCAGGTACTGCGAGAACTTGGTCGCCTCGCCGAAGCACAGCGGCAGCACGCCGGTGGCCAGCGGGTCGAGGCTGCCGGTGTGGCCGGCCTTTTCCGCGTTGAGCAACCAGCGAACCTTCTGCAGCGCGGCGTTGGAGGTGAACCCCAGCGGCTTGTCGAGCAGGATGATGCCGCTGACGTTGCGGCGGATACGTTTGACCTGGGCCACCGCTTACTCCTTGGCGTCCAGCTCGTCGGCATCCTTGTGCAGGCGGTCTTCGGCCACCGCACGTTCGATCAGTGCCGACAGGTGGACACCACGGCTGACGCTCTCATCGAAGTGGAAGTGCAACTGCGGCACGCTGCGCAGCTGCATCGAGCGACCCAAGTGCAGGCGCAGGAAGCTGGCGGCACTGTTCAGCGCCTTGAGCGACTGCTTCACGGCGTCGGGCGTTTCTTCGCCCATGACGGTGATGAAAACCTTGGCATGGCCCAGGTCGCGGCTGACGTCCACGGCGGTGATGGTCACCAGGCCGACACGCGGGTCTTTGACTTCACGGCGGATCAGCTCTGCCAGCTCACGCTGCATCTGATCGCCGATACGTTGGGTACGGCTGTATTCTTTTGCCATTCTTGCTACCTGTAACGTAAAGCGGCAAACGCCCGGTCAGGCTGAAGCCTGACCGGGCGCTACCTTGTGAGGCGCCGCCAGCCGCCTTACGACGGGGCCTGCGCCACGCTCGCCCCTTACAGGGTACGAGCCACCTGGACTTTCTCGAAGACTTCGATCTTGTCGCCGACCTTGACGTCGTTGTAGCTCTTGACGCCAATACCACACTCCATGCCGTTACGCACTTCGGAGGCATCGTCCTTGAAGCGACGCAGCGATTCCAGCTCGCCTTCGAAGATCACCACGTCATCGCGCAGTACGCGGATCGGACGGTTGCGGTACACGGTACCCTCGATGACCATACAGCCAGCGATGGCGCCGAACTTCGGCGAACGGAACACGTCGCGCACTTCGGCCACACCCAGGATGTTCTCGCGAACATCGCTGCCGAGCATGCCGGTCAGGGCCTTCTTGACGTCTTCGATGATGTCGTAGATCACGTTGTAGTAACGCATATCCAGACCTTCCTGCTCGACGATCTTGCGCGCGCCGGCATCGGCACGCACGTTGAAGCCGAACAGCACCGCGTTCGAGGCCAGTGCCAGGTTGGCGTCGCTCTCGGTGATACCACCGACGCCGCCACCAATGACGCGTACCTGAACTTCGTCGTTGCCCAGGCTGCCGAGCGAACCCTGCAGCGCTTCGAGGGAACCACGCACATCGGTCTTGAGGACGATGTTGAGGGTCTTCTTCTCTTCCTGACCCATGGTCTCGAAGATGTTTTCCAGCTTGCCGGCGTGCGCACGGGCCAGCTTGACCTCGCGGAACTTGCCTTGACGGAACAGCGCAACTTCACGCGCTTTCTTCTCGTCGGCAACCACCGACATCTCTTCGCCGGCGTCGGGCGTGCCGTCCAGGCCAAGGATCTCGACCGGGATCGACGGGCCGGCTTCCTTCACAGGCTTGCCGTTCTCGTCGAGCATGGCACGTACGCGGCCATAGTTCGAGCCGACCAGGACCATGTCGCCCTGACGCAGGGTACCGTCCTGAACCAGGATGGTGGCCACCGGGCCGCGACCCTTGTCCAAACGCGACTCGACCACGACACCGCGACCAGGAGCGGTCGGAGTGGCCTTGAGTTCGAGGATCTCGGCCTGCAGCAGGACAGCTTCGAGCAGTTCGTCGACGCCGGTACCCATCTTCGCCGAAACCTTGACGAACGGCGTGTCACCACCCCAGTCCTCGGAGGTCACGCCTTCGACCGACAGCTCGTTACGGATGCGATCGAGGTCGGCACCCGGCTTGTCGATCTTGTTCACGGCAACTACCAGCGGAACGCCAGCAGCTTTCGCGTGCTGAACGGCTTCGCGGGTCTGTGGCATCACACCGTCGTCCGCCGCCACCACCAGGATGACGATGTCGGTCGCCTTGGCACCACGGGCACGCATCTGGGTAAACGCAGCGTGGCCGGGGGTGTCGAGGAAGGTGACCATGCCGCGGTCGGTTTCGACGTGGTAGGCACCGATGTGCTGGGTGATACCACCGGCTTCGCCAGCGGCCACCTTGGCACGACGGATGTAGTCGAGCAGCGAGGTCTTGCCGTGGTCGACGTGGCCCATGACGGTCACGACCGGAGCACGCGAGGTGGTCTCACCTTCGAACTTCAGCGATTCGGCCAGGGAGTCTTCCAGGGCAGTGTCGCTGACCAGGGTGACCTTGTGGCCCAGCTCTTCGGCGACCAGCTGAGCGGTTTCCTGGTCGAGCACCTGGTTGATGGTGACCGGGGTGCCCAGCTTGAACATGAACTTGACGACTTCAGCGGCCTTGACCGACATCTGTTGCGCCAGTTCCGAGACGGTGATGGTCTCGCCGATGGTCACGTCACGAATGACCGGACCGGTCGGGCTCTGGAAGCCGTGCGCATTGCGCTTCTTGCCCTTGCCCTTGCCACCGCGGCCACGACGGAAGCCATCGCTTTCTTCGTCGGTGGTGCGAGGTGCGGCGCGCGGAGTCGGAGCCTTTTCCTTCTCCTTGACCTTGACCTTGACCGACATGCGCGGCGCTTCGCCACGACCGGCCGCAGCCGGGCCACCACCGCGACGATCATCATCACGGGTACGGCTTTCGTTGCGACGGGTCTCGTCTTTCTTGCGCTCGGCGGCACGGGCGGCGGCGTCTTCGGACACCGGCGCGTTGGCCACTACCGGGGCAGCAGCCGGGGCAGGCTCGGCCTTGGGCGCTGGCGCCGCGGCCGGGGCCTCGGCAGCCTGACGGCGTGCCTGCTCCTCGTTGCGCTGGCGAACTTCGGCGTCAACCTTCTCGCGCGCTGCATTTTCGGCGGCGCGGCGCTCTTCCTGCTCGCGTTTCTGCTCAGCCTGGATCTCTTCCGGGCTGCGCTGCACGAATACTTTCTTCTTGCGTACTTCTACGCTGATGCTCTTGCTACCGGCGACACGCAGAGTGCTGGTGGTCTTGCGCTGCAAGGTGATCTTGCGCGGCTCTTCCGCCTTGCTCTTGTGGCTGCTCTTCAAATGAGTCAGCAGGGTCTGCTTCTCATTGTCGGTCACTACCTGACCGGCGTCGGTGTGCGGCAGACCTGCCTCACGCATCTGCTGCAGCAGGCGCTCTACCGGTGCCTCGACCTCTTGGGCCAGTTCTTTCACCGTGACTTGCGTCATGCACTTCTCTCCTCAGGCCGCGCCTAATTACTCGAACCAGTGGGCTCGGGCGGCCATGATCAACTTGCCGGCACGCTCTTCGTCGATGCCGTCGATGTCGAGCAGGTCGTCAATCGACTGCTCGGCCAGGTCTTCGCGGTTAACCACGCCGCGCACCGCCAGTTCCGCCGCCAGGTCCTTGTCCATGCCCTCGAGAGAGAGCAGGTCTTCAGCCGGATGGGCGTCTGCCAGTTTTTCTTCGGTAGCGATGGCCTTGGTCAACAAACGGTCCTTGGCTCGAGCGCGGAGCTCATTGACGATGTCCTCGTCAAAGCCATCGATGTTGAGCATTTCTTCCAACGGTACGTAGGCAATTTCTTCAAGGCTGGTGAAGCCTTCGTCGACCAGCACTTGTGCCAGCTCCTCGTCGACTTCCAGTTCCTCGATGAAGTTGCGCAGGATGTCGCCTGTCTCAGCCTGTTGCTTGGCCTGGATGTCCTTCTCGGTCATCACGTTCAGGGTCCAGGCAGTCAGCTGGCTGGCCAGGCGGACGTTCTGGCCGCCACGTCCGATGGCCTGTGCCAGGTTGTCCTCGGCCACGGCGATGTCCATCGCATGGGCATCTTCATCAACGATGATCGCGGCAACCTCTGCCGGCGACATGGCGTTGATAACGAACTGCGCCGGGTTCTCGTCCCACAGGACGATATCCACACGCTCGCCACCCAACTCGCCGGATACGGCCTGGACGCGCGAACCACGCATGCCGATACAGGCGCCTTGCGGGTCGATGCGCTTGTCCTTGGAGCGGACGGCGATCTTGGCGCGCGACCCCGGATCACGGGAGGCGGCCATGACTTCGATGAGGCCTTCGGCGATTTCCGGCACTTCGATGCGGAACAGCTCGATCAGCATCTGCGGCGCGGTGCGCGACAGGATCAGCTGAGGACCGCGGTTCTCGGTGCGGATTTCCTTGAGCAGCGCACGCAGGCGCACGCCGACACGGAAGGTCTCACGGGGAATGATGTCTTCGCGGGCCAGCAGCGCCTCGGCGTTGTTGCCCAGGTCGACGATGACGTTGTCGCGGGTGACCTTCTTCACGGTACCGGAGATGATCTCGCCCACGCGCTCGCGGTAAGCATCGACCACCTGGGCGCGCTCAGCTTCGCGAACCTTCTGCACGATGACTTGCTTGGCGGTTTGCGCAGCGATGCGACCGAACTCGATAGACTCGATCTTCTCTTCGATCACGTCGCCAACTTTGGCTTCAGGATGACTTTCCTGAATCTTTGCAGGCCAGACCTCGATTGCCGGATCATCCAGATCCGCTTCTTCGACGACCGTCCAGCGACGGAAGGTCTCGTAGCTACCGGTGTGGCGGTTGATTTCCACACGCAGGTCGACTTCGTCTTCAAAACGCTTTTTGGTTGCAGTGGCCAGGGCCACTTCCAGCGCTTCGAAAATGACGCCGGGCGGTACACCCTTTTCGTTGGATACCGATTCAACAACCAGCAGTACTTCTTTGCTCATCGTACGCCTCGCCTTGCGCAAGCCATTGGCCCCGGATCTTTCACCGGGCCCGGCACGTCTCAGTCAAAACTGGGAATAATATTGGCCTTGTCGATCGAGTCGATCGGCAACAGGAACTCGTGCTGGTCCACCTGCACCACCACATCCTGCTCCTCCACACCGCGGAGAAGGCCCTGGAAGTTACGACGGCCCTCGAAGGGCGTACGCAGCTTGATCTTCACCTGCTCGCCGGCATGCGCAGCAAACTGTTCTAAGGTGAACAGCGGGCGGTCCATGCCTGGAGAGGACACCTCGAGGGTATATTCAGAGCTGATCGGATCTTCCACATCGAGAATGGCGCTGGCCTGACGGCTGACGGCTTCGCAGTCGTCCACCAGGATCCCGTCTTCCTTGTCGATGTAGATACGCAGTACCGAATGCTTGCCTTGGGAGACGTATTCGATCCCCCAGCATTGGTAGCCCAGGCCCTCGACCACCGGGGCCAACAAGGCCTGCAACTGTTCTAGCTTGCTCGACACCTGAACCCCCTCGTGCATGCTGTGCAAATAAAAAATGGGCGAAGCGCCCATCCCTGAAAGCGCCGTTGGACAACGACGCCGAAAACTGTTCGGCTAGCAAAAAGCCCCTGAAAAGGGGCTCTGCTGAAGCTGGTTGCGGGGGCTGGATTTGAACCAACGACCTTCGGGTTATGAGCCCGACGAGCTACCAAGCTGCTCCACCCCGCGACAAAGCTGGGGCGAAAGTATAAGACTGAACCCTTTGCCGGGTCAATCCGACCTCCACCTGCAAGAAAGCCCGCTAAAGCGGGCTCTCATGCTTCAATTGGTACCGAGAAGGGGACTCGAACCCCTACACCCTATGGGCACAACCACCTCAAGGTTGCGTGTCTACCAATTCCACCACCTCGGCAATACTACTTGAAACCCGTTACTGCTGCTCTTTGGCTGGAGGAGGTACGTCACCAGTATTGGTGGTTTCACTCTTCTGCTGCTGGAGCACCGGTACATCATCATTGACTGCCGGCTTTGGCTCTTTGACTTCCAGCACTGCTGGATCTGGCAGACCAACTTGAGTCAGCTGGTGAGCCTGCTGCTTGGCGAAGTATCCTAACCCAAGTGCAGTCAAAAAGAAAGTGGCAGCAAGTATAGCAGTAACTTTACTCAAAAAGGTAGCGGAACCTTGGCTTCCGAACACAGTATTTGAAGCACCTGCGCCGAAAGATGCACCGGCTTCCGCACCTTTACCCTGTTGCAGCAGCACCATTACAACCAGTGCCAACGCTGCCAACAGATGAAAAACAACTACGACTGTTTCCAGCATTTGTTCAGTTTCCTGCGGCGCGACAAATTGCACCGAATTCGTCTGCGTTCAGGGACGCTCCACCAATGAGCCCCCCATCGATATCCGGCATGCCGAACAGTTCAGCCGCATTGGCCGCCTTCACGCTGCCGCCGTAGAGAAGTTGCACTTTTTCGGCAACTTCGGCGTCCTTCGCCGCCAACTGCTTGCGGATGGCTGCATGCACATCCTGGGCTTGCTGTGGCGAGGCCGTCAAACCAGTACCAATGGCCCAAACAGGCTCATAGGCAATAACCGCATTGGCGAAAGCCTTGATACCGAACGCGTCGATAACACTGCTTAGTTGACGCCCTACAACTTCGAGCGTCTCGCCTGCCTCACGCTCTGCAAGAGTTTCCCCTATACACAGCACTGGCGTCAAACCACTTTTCTGTGCGGCTGCAAACTTTTGATTCAGCACTTCGTCTTTTTCACCAATAATCTGGCGACGTTCGGAATGCCCAATCAAGACATATTTGCAACCGACTTCAGCCAACTGACTCGGAGCAACTTCGCCGGTCAGAGCGCCTTGTTCAGGCTGTACTGCAGAATTCTGTGCGCCTACGTTGATTCCCTTACCTTCCAAGCCATCAATCACTTGATTGATGAACAGGGATGGTGGAAACACCGCGACTTCCACTCCGCTCGGCAGGGACAATTTGCCCAAGCCCTGGGTCAGCTCTACGACGCTGGCGCGGGTACCGTGCATCTTCCAGTTACCAGCTACCATGGGGCGACGCATGCTTTACCTCGTCGGTCAAAGTGGGCGCAGATCTTACCCAACCAGATCTGCGCTGGCAAGCCTCTTTCAGGCACAAACTTCTTCGACCAGCTTGGCCAGAGCTTCGGCATGGCCACGCACCTGGTTTTCATCATCGCCTTCGACCATCACCCGCACCAGCGGCTCGGTACCGGACTTGCGCAACAGCACCCGCCCACGACCGGCCATCGCCTCGGTGGCCTTGGCGCTGGCTTCCTTGACCAGGGGGTTCTCCAGCGGGTCGTTCTTGCCGGCCGCGAAGCGCACGTTGATCAGCACCTGCGGGCATTTGCGCACGGCCTGGCGGGCCTGGGCGAGGTTTTCGCCACGGCGTTTGAGCGCCATCAGCACCTGCAGCGCGGCGATGATCGCATCACCAGTGGTGGTGTGACTGCCACAAACGACATGACCGGAATTTTCACCACCCAGCAGCCATTCGCGCTCAAGCAGTTCGGCCATGACATAGCGATCGCCCACCTTGGCCCGCACGAACGGGATATCCAGTTCCTTGAACGCCAGCTCCAGGCCCAGGTTGCTCATCAAGGTACCGACCACGCCGCCCTGCAGCTTGCCACGCTCCTGCATGTCGCGACCGATGATGAACAGCAGCTCGTCCCCGTCGACGATGGCACCGGTGTGATCGACCATCAGCACGCGGTCGCCGTCGCCGTCGAAGGCGATGCCGAGATCCGCATGGCCGACCAGGACCGCCGCCTGCAGCGATTCGATATGGGTCGAACCGCAGCCCTCGTTGATGTTCAGACCATCCGGGGCGGCGTGCAGCACGGTGACATCGGCACCCAACTCACGGAACACGCTCGGCGCGACCTTGTAGGTGGCGCCATGGGCGCAGTCCACGACGATCTTCAGGCCTTCGAAGCTGGTGCTGCTGGGCACGCTGCTCTTGCAGAACTCGATGTAGCGCCCCGCCGCGTCATTGATGCGCGAGACCTTGCCCAGCTTGCTGGACTCGACGACATTCATCGGCTGGTCGAGCAGTTCCTCGATCATCAGCTCGACTTCGTCCGGCAGCTTGGTGCCGGCACCGGAGAAGAACTTGATGCCATTGTCGTCATGGGGGTTGTGCGAGGCGCTGATGACGATACCGGCCTCGGCATGGAAGGTGCGGGTCAGGTAGGCGATGGCCGGCGTCGGCATCGGGCCGAGCAGCATCACGTCGGCACCGGCCGCGGACAGGCCTGCCTCGAGCGCGGATTCGAACATGTAGCCGGAGATCCGCGTGTCCTTGCCCACCAGTACGCGGCAGGTGCCCTGCTTGCGGAAGGCCATGCCGGCGGCCCAGCCGAGTTTCAGCATGAAGTCCGGGGTGATCGGGAATTGGCCTACGCGACCACGGATACCATCGGTACCAAAGTATTTTCTGCTCATAGTGACTCCAATGTTCTTATTCGGCGTTCTGGACCGCGGCGATCATGCGCACGACATCGACGGTTTCGGCGACATCGTGTACCCGCAGAATACTCGCGCCCTTGGTCATGGCCAGGGCGGCCAGGGCCAGACTGCCGTAGAGCCGCTCGCCGACCGGACGGTCCAGCGCGAGGCCGATCATGCTCTTGCGCGAGACACCCACCAAGAGTGGCCGCCCCAGGCGATAGAGCGCTTCCATGTGTTTGAAAAGGCTGAGGTTATGCTCAAGGGTCTTGGCAAAGCCGAACCCTGGGTCGAGGATGATGCGCTCAGCCCCGATGCCGGCCGCCGCGCAGGCGGCCATACGCTGTTCAAGATAGCGCGTTACATCGGCTGTCACATCCTCGTACTGCGGATTGTCCTGCATGGTGCCCGGCTCGCCACGCATGTGCATCAGGCACACCGGCAGGCCGGTATCGGCCGCCGCATCGAGGGCGCCATCGCGCTCCAGGGCGCGCACATCGTTGATCAGCCCCGCACCAAGGCGGGCCGTCTCGCGCATGACCGAAGGCGTGGAGGTGTCGACCGAGATGATCACATCGAGCCGACTGCTGATCGCTTCGACGATCGGCGCTACACGCTCCAGCTCCTCGATGGGCGATACCGCACGCGCCCCCGGACGGGTGGACTCGCCACCTACGTCGATCAGGGTCGCACCGGCCGCTACCATCTCCTCGGCATGGCGCAAGGCCACATCGCGCTGGCTGAAGCGCCCACCATCGGAGAACGAGTCTGGGGTGACGTTGAGGATACCCATGACATGGGTACGGGACAAATCAAGAACCCGGTTGCCGCAAGGCAACCGGGTCGGGTACTGCGTCAAGCTCATAGATACCCTTAGTGTTGAGCCGCTGGACCGCCGATCGGCGACTCCGGACGATCATCCTGGGAAGCCTGGTTGCCGGAGGTACCGGAATCATTGTCCCAGTCACGCGGCTCGCGCGGGGTACGGCCAGCCATGATGTCGTCGATCTGGTCGGCATCGATGGTTTCGTACTTCATCAAGGCCTCGGCCATTGCGTCGAGCTTGTCACGGTTGTCGGTGAGGATCTGCTTGGCCGTGGCGTAGCACTGATCGATGATGCTGCGCACCTCGGAGTCGATCATCTTGGCAGTCTCGCCCGAGACGCTGGCATGCTGGCTCCCCGCGCTGCGACCGAGGAACACCTCGCCCTCTTCTTCGGCGTACATCAGCGGGCCGAGTTTCTCGGACAGGCCCCACTTGGTGACCATGTTCCGGGCGATCTGGCTGGCGCGCATGATGTCGTTGGAGGCCCCGGTGGTGACACCGTCGAAGCCCAGGGTCATCTCTTCGGCGATACGGCCACCGTACAGCGAGCAGATCTGGCTGATCAGCGCGCGCTTGGACAGGCTGTAGCGATCCTCTTCCGGCAGGAACATGGTCACGCCCAGGGCACGGCCACGGGGAATGATCGACACCTTGTAGACCGGGTCGTGCTCGGGAACGACGCGACCGACGATGGCGTGGCCCGCCTCGTGGTACGCGGTGTTCTGCTTCTCTTTCTCGGACATGACCATGGTCTTGCGCTCGGCGCCCATCATGATCTTGTCTTTGGCCAGTTCGAATTCCTTCATTTCGACCACGCGCTTGCTGGACCGCGCGGCGAACAACGACGCCTCGTTGACCAGGTTGGCCAGGTCGGCACCGGAGAAGCCTGGCGTACCACGGGCGATGACCGCCGCGTTGACGTTCTCGCCGATCGGCACCTTGCGCATGTGCACCTTGAGGATCTGTTCGCGACCGCGGATGTCCGGCAGGCCGACCACCACCTGGCGGTCGAAGCGACCGGGACGCAGCAGCGCCGGGTCGAGCACGTCGGGACGGTTGGTCGCGGCGATGACGATGATGCCATCGTTCATTTCGAAGCCGTCCATCTCGACCAGCAACTGGTTCAGGGTCTGTTCGCGCTCGTCGTGACCGCCGCCCATGCCGGCGCCACGGTGGCGACCGACGGCGTCGATTTCGTCAATGAAGATGATGCACGGCGCGTGCTTCTTGGCCTGCTCGAACATGTCGCGAACACGGCTGGCACCCACGCCGACGAACATCTCGACGAAGTCGGAACCGGAAATGGTGAAGAACGGTACCTTGGCCTCACCGGCAATGGCCTTGGCCAGCAGGGTCTTACCAGTACCGGGCGGACCGACCATCAGCACGCCGCGAGGGATGCGGCCGCCCAGGCGCTGGAACTTGCCCGGGTCGCGCAGGAACTCGACCAGCTCGCCAACCTCTTCCTTGGCCTCGTCGCAACCCGCGACGTCAGCCAGGGTGGTTTTCACCTGGTCTTCGGACAACAGGCGCGCCTTGCTCTTGCCGAAGCTCATCGGCCCGCCCTTGCCACCAGCGCCGCCCTGCATCTGGCGCATGAAGAACATGAACACGGCGATGATCACCAGGATCGGGAAGCTCGCCACCAGCAACTGGGTCCAGATGCTCTGCTGCTCAGGCTGCTTGCCTTCGACGGTGACGTGGTTGTCCACCAGGTCGCCGATCAGGCCGTTATCCGTGATGGCTGGGCGGACGGTCTTGAAGTTGTCGCCGTCAGTGCGCTTGCCGGTAATGATGTAGCCGTCGACGGTCACGCGCTCGACCTTGCCATCCTTGACCTGCTGGATGAAGTCGGAATAGTTGAGGGTCTGCGGCTCGTTAGGGCTCGAGAAGTTGTTCATCACCGTCACCAGGACGGCGGCGATGATCAACCAGAGGATCAGATTCTTTGCCATGTCGTTCAATTCGCTACCCTCTGAGGCCGGCGCACGACGCAGCCGTGCCTCGCATGATATTCATCGCCCTAACTTACTACATTACCCACGCATCCGCAGGCACCGTCTGTAACCCTTTGTGAAAGCTAGACTACACGAAGTTCGGACGATCCAGACGGGGCCGCCGATTGGAAATAACTATCGGCAACCCCGCAACACGCCTTTCATGCGCCCTTGAAACCCTTGCCCAGTAGGTACTGTTCGCGGGAGCGATCCCGCGAGGACGACGGCTTGCGCATCTGCACCTTGTCGAACTTGCTGCGCACGTCCTTCAGGTACATGTCGAAACCCTCGCCCTGGAAGATCTTGATCAGGAAATCCCCGCCGGGCTTGAGCACGCGGGTCGCCAGATCCAGGGCCAGTTCGCAGAGGAACATGGCGCGCGGCATGTCCACCGCGGGCGTACCACTCATATTGGGGGCCATATCGGAAATCACAAGGTCTACATGCGAATCACCGACCGCCTGCAGGATCTGCTGCAGCACTTCGTCCTGGGTAAAGTCGCCCTGGATGAAGGTAACGTCCGGGATCGAGTCCATTTCCAGGATGTCCGAGGCGATCAACCGCCCTTGGCCACCAATCAGACGACTGGTCACCTGCGACCAGCCACCGGGTGCTGCGCCGAGGTCGATCACGCTCATGCCGGGGCGGATCAGGCGGTCTTTTTCCTGGATCTCCAGCAGTTTGTAGCTCGCACGCGAGCGGTAGCCATCCTTCTGCGCCTGTTTCACAAAAGGATCGTTGAAATGCTCTCGCAGCCAGTTTGCGCTGCTTTTGGAACGTTGTACCACGGGGCACCTCGATGATATGCGTCGTGTTTGACTGGGCGGAGCCAGGGGCCCTCGGGTAAAATGCCCGTCAATTTTACAGAATCAGACGAAAAGGGTCAGATTATGCCGCTCAATAACGAGCAGAAGAAGCAATACAAGTCCATTGGTCATGACCTGAAGCCGGTCCTGATCGTTGCTGGCAACGGTTTGAATGAAGGGGTGATCGCCGAACTGGAACGCGCCCTGGTCGATCACGAGCTGATCAAGGTCGAGATTCGCTCGGAAGATCGCGAGGAACGCGCCGAGACCATCGCCGCACTGTGCAAGGCCGGCCGCGCCGAACTGGTGCAGACCATCGGCAAGAAAGCGCTGATCTACCGCAAGAACCCACAGCCGAACAAGCAGCTGTCCAACATTCACCGTTACAAGTAACGCCCAGGACAGCGCAATACCCATGTAGGAGCGGCCTTGTGCCGCGAAAGGGCTGCGAAGCGGCCCCAGGTATCAGCTTCGTTGCAGATAATACTGGGGCCGCTTTGCGGCCCTTTCGCGGCACAAGGCCGCTCCTACAAAGGCCGCGTCACACTTCGGCTACCGCCGTGCCCTGACCGGGACCGGCTGGGCCACCAGCACGATGCCGGAGAAGCCCAGCACCAGGAAGCAGAACATCTGCCAACGCTCGCCCACGGAAATCCCGTAGCGCAGCGTGTAGTAGCTGACGCAGGCGCCGAAGCCGAGCAGCAGCATCTGACCGCGGAATTGCCGCCACCAGGCCGCCAGGCCATCCACCCTCGCCAGCACCGCCAACTGGGTCAACAACCCGAGCATGGCCACACCAATCAACCAGCGGTCGATCTGCGCAGCCACGTCGTGCACCAGCAACGGCGCCAGGCCGCTGACCTTGAGCGCAGGCACCAGCCCCACGTGGAACACCCACAGGCCGCCGACCCAGAACACCTGGGCCAGCTGCCAGAGGATCCCCTCGAGGGATGGCGCCCGCAAGCGCCGGTCAGATGTGCTTGACTTCGACAATCTCGTACTCGACCGTGCCGCTTGGCGTCTTGACGACGACAGTATCACCTTCTTCCTTGCCGATGATGGCACGGGCGATCGGCGCACCGCTGGAGAGCTTGCCCTGCTTCACGTCGGCTTCGTCCTCGCCGACGATCTGGTAGGTCACCTCTTCATCGGTCTCGGTGTTCGCCAGCACCACGGTGGTACCGAAGATCACCTTGCCGGTGTGGGCGATGGTGGTGACGTCGATCACCACCGAGTTCTGCAGACGGCCTTCGATATCGCGGATACGCGCCTCGACCATGCCCTGCTCCTCGCGGGCGGCGTGATACTCGGCGTTTTCCTTGAGGTCGCCCAGCTCGCGGGCCTCGCCGATCGCCTGGCTCAGGCGCGGACGCTCGGTCTTGCTCAGGAACAGATGCTCTTCCTCCAGGGCGCGAGCGCCCTGGACGGTCATCGGGTACTTGGTAATGCTCATGCTTTAAGTCCTGCATGCAGATCCTGCAGGCGACGAACGGTCTTTTCCGGACCGAATTTCAGCGCCTCGCAGATGGCTTCACCGGCCGCAATGGTGGTGGTGCAGTAGATCTTGTGCTGCAACGCATTGCGACGAATCGAGTAGGAGTCGGCGATCGACTGACGGCCTTCGGTGGTGTTGATGATCAGCGACACTTCGTCGTTCTTGATCATGTCGACCACGTGCGGACGACCCTCGGTCACCTTGTTCACGCGACGCACTTTCAGGCCAGCCGCCTCGATCACCTTGGCGGTGCCGACAGTGGCGACCACTTCGAAGCCCAGGGCGATCAGGTCGCGGGCGACGCCTGCCACCTGCGGCTTGTCGTCGTCACGCACGCTGATGAACGCGGTACCGCCGGTCGGCAGCACTTCGCTGGCACCCATCTGGGCCTTGGCGAAGGCTTCGCCGAAGCTGTCGCCGACACCCATGACTTCACCAGTCGATTTCATCTCAGGGCCGAGGATCGGGTCAACCCCCGGGAACTTGGCGAACGGGAAGACGGCTTCCTTGACGCTGTAGAAGTTCGGGATGATTTCCTCGGTGAAGCCCAGCTCCTTCAGGGTTTTACCGGCCATGACACGGGCCGCGATCATCGCCAGGGAAGTGCCGATGCACTTGGAGACGAACGGCACGGTACGCGAGGCGCGCGGGTTGACCTCGATCACGTAGATCTTGTCGCCCTGCAGGGCCAGCTGCACGTTCATCAGGCCGACCACGCCCAGCTCCAGGGCCATTTTCTTGACCTGGACGCGGACTTCGTCCTGCACTTCCTTGCTCAGCGAGTAAGGTGGCAGCGAGCACGCCGAGTCACCGGAGTGAACACCGGCCTGCTCGATGTGCTGCATGATCGCGCCAATCACCACGTCGGTGCCGTCGCAGACCGCATCCACGTCCATTTCGATGGCGCAGTTGAGGAAGTGGTCGAGCAGCACCGGGCTGTCGTTGGACACCTGGACCGCTTCGCGCAGGTAGCGCTTGAGCTCGTCCAGCTCGTAGACGATCTCCATGGCGCGGCCGCCCAGCACGTAGGACGGACGAACCACCAGCGGGTAGCCGATCTTGCCAGCGGCAGCGATGGCTTCGTCTTCGCTGCGAACGGTAGCGTTTGGCGGCTGCAGCAGGTTCAGGCGCTGGACCATCTGCTGGAAGCGCTCACGGTCTTCGGCGCGGTCGATGGCGTCCGGGCTGGTACCGATGATCGGTACGCCGGCTTCTTCCAGGGCACGGGCCAGTTTCAGCGGGGTCTGGCCGCCGTAGTGGACGATGACGCCCTTCGGCTTCTCGACGCGGCAGACTTCCAGCACGTCTTCCAGGGTCAGCGGCTCGAAGTACAGACGGTCGGAGGTGTCGTAGTCGGTGGAGACGGTTTCCGGGTTGCAGTTGACCATGATGGTCTCGTAACCGTCTTCACGCAGCGCCAGTGCGGCGTGCACGCAGCAATAGTCGAACTCGATGCCTTGGCCGATACGGTTCGGGCCGCCACCCAGGATCATGATCTTGTCGCGGGTCGACGGGTTGGCCTCGCACTCTTCCTCATAGGTCGAGTACAGGTAGGCGGTGTCGGTGGCGAACTCGGCGGCGCAGGTGTCGACGCGCTTGTACACCGGGAACACTTCCAGCTTGTGGCGGTGACGGCGCAGGTTCTTGTCGGTGATGCCGAGCAGCTTGGCCAGGCGCTGGTCCGAGAAGCCCTTGCGCTTGAGGCGCAGCATGTAGTCCTTGTCGATCGACGACAGGGCCAGGGTCTTGACCTTCTCTTCTTCCTTGATCAGGTCTTCCATCTGCACCAGGAACCACAGGTCGATGCCGGTCAGGGCAAAGATTTCCTCGATGGTCATGCCCGAACGCATGGCGTCGGCAACGTACCAGATGCGCTCGGCGCCTGGCACGGTCAGCTCGCGCTTGAGGATGCCGGCAGCCTCAGGGCTGGCCAGGTCGACTTTCGGGTCGAGGCCGCAGGCGCCGACTTCCAGGCCGCGCAGGGCTTTCTGCAGGGACTCCTGGAAGGTGCGGCCGATGGCCATGACTTCACCCACGGATTTCATCTGGGTGGTCAGGCGGGCGTCGGCTTTCGGGAATTTCTCGAAGGCGAAGCGCGGCAGCTTGGTGACGACGTAGTCGATCGACGGCTCGAAGGACGCTGGGGTACGGCCGCCGGTGATGTCGTTCTGCAGCTCGTCGAGGGTGTAACCGATGGCCAGCTTGGCAGCGATCTTGGCGATCGGGAAACCGGTAGCTTTCGATGCCAGGGCCGAGGAACGCGAAACGCGCGGGTTCATCTCGATCACGACCATGCGGCCGGTATTCGGGCAGATACCGAACTGCACGTTGGAACCGCCGGTCTCGACACCGATTTCACGCAGCACCGCCAGCGAGGCGTTGCGCATGATCTGGTATTCCTTGTCGGTCAGGGTCTGTGCCGGGGCAACGGTGATCGAGTCACCGGTGTGCACGCCCATCGGGTCGAAGTTCTCGATCGAGCAGACGATGATGCAGTTGTCCTTCTTGTCGCGGACCACCTCCATCTCGTATTCCTTCCAGCCGATCAGCGATTCGTCGATCAGCAGTTCCTTGGTTGGCGACAGGTCCAGACCACGGGTGCAGATTTCTTCGAACTCTTCACGGTTGTAGGCGATACCACCGCCAGTGCCGCCCATGGTGAACGACGGACGGATGATGCATGGGAAGCCGAGCTTCTCGAGAACCGCATTGGCCTCTTCCATGCTGTGGGCGATACCGGAGCGCGGGCACTCCAGGCCGATGTCCTTCATCGCCTTGTCGAAGCGCGAACGGTCTTCGGCCTTGTCGATGGTGTCGGCGTTGGCACCGATCATCTCGACGCCGAACTTTTCCAGGACGCCGTGACGCTCCAGGTCCAGGGCGCAGTTCAGTGCGGTCTGGCCACCCATGGTCGGCAGCACTGCGTCCGGGCGCTCTTTCTCGATGATCTTGGCCACCGACTGCCATTTGATCGGCTCGATGTAGGTGGCGTCGGCCATGGCCGGATCGGTCATGATGGTGGCCGGGTTGGAGTTCACCAGGATGACGCGAAAACCTTCCTCGCGCAGGGCTTTGCAGGCCTGGGCGCCGGAGTAGTCGAATTCGCAGGCCTGGCCGATCACGATCGGGCCAGCGCCGAGAATCAGGATGCTTTTGATGTCTGTACGTTTTGGCATGGTTGTCACTCAAATCCGGGGTCAGTCGGCAAGCCGCTTTGAACAATCTGGGTCAGGCGCTTCCGGGCGCGGCGCGAGCCGGCCCGGGGCCTTGAAGCAGGATGCTCAGCGGCGCTTGGCCATGGCATCGGTGAAACGATCGAACAGTGGCGCGACGTCGGTCGGGCCTGGGCTCGCTTCAGGGTGACCCTGGAAGCTGAACGCGCTCTTGTCGGTACGCTCGATACCCTGCAGGGTACCGTCGAACAGCGACTTGTGGATGGCGCGCACGTTGCCCGGCAGGGTGGCTTCGTCGACGGCGAAACCGTGGTTCTGGCTGGTGATCATGACCACGCCGGTGTCCAGGTCCTGGACCGGGTGGTTGGCACCGTGGTGGCCGTGGCCCATCTTCACGGTCTTGGCGCCGGAGGCCAGGGCCAGCAGCTGGTGGCCCAGGCAGATACCGAACACCGGGATCTCGGTCTCGAGGATTTCCTTGATCGCCTGGATCGCGTAGTCGCACGGCTCGGGATCGCCAGGGCCGTTGGACAGGAACACGCCATCAGGATTGAGCGCCAGGACTTCGCTGGCCGGGGTCTGGGCGGGCACCACGGTGACGCGGCAGCCACGGGCGACCAGCATGCGCAGGATGTTCAGCTTGACGCCGTAGTCGAAGGCGACGACGTGGTACGGCAGGTCGGCGGCGTCAATGGTCGGGTGGCTGTCGGTCTTCAGCTCCCAGACGCTGGAGCGCCACTCGTAGCGCTCCTTGGTCGAGACCACCTTGGCCAGGTCCATGCCCTTCAGGCCCGGGAAGGCGCGGGCAGCGGCGATGGCGGCTTCTTCGCTGATGTTGTCGCCAGCCAGGATGCAGCCGTTCTGGGCGCCTTTCTCACGCAGGATGCGGGTCAGGCGACGGGTGTCGATACCGGCAATGGCGACGACGTTGTTGGCTTTCAGGTATTCAGGCAGGGACTGGGTGTTGCGCCAGTTGCTGGCCAGCAGCGGCAGATCGCGAATCACCAGGCCCGCGGACCAGACGCGATTCGATTCGGCGTCTTCGGCGGTGGTGCCGGTGTTGCCGATGTGCGGGTAAGTCAGGGTAACGATTTGCTGGGCGTAGGAAGGGTCTGTGAGGATTTCCTGGTAGCCGGTCATTGCAGTATTGAACACGACCTCACCAACGGTCTGACCGTCGGCTCCAATGGCTTCACCGCGAAAAATGCTGCCATCGGCAAGGGCGAGTATGGCTGGCTTAGTCAAGAAGACCTCCCGTAAATCAAGCCTGAAAGGGCGATCGCAGGTTGCAAAAAAGCGGAATGACGTATGGACACGTCACCCCGCTTTTATGCTGAATTAGTCTGCGCGCTTTTAGTGGACACACTAAAGCTGTAGCTTACAGAAAAATGCGTTTTGGGTCTACCGGGAATGTGTCTCTAAAACGCAGGATTGCGACAGAGGGGACATTGCAGCAGCCCCGAGCGTGTAGGAGCGGCCTTGTGCCGCGAAAGGGCTGCGCAGCGGCCCCGGCAATTCTGAGTGGTTCAGAGATCCTGGGGCCGCTGCGCGCCCCTTTCGCGGCACAAGGCCGCTCCTACAGGGGACGGTGTCAATGCAGCTCGAGCACATCCTGCATGTCATACAGCGCAGGCTCACGCCCATCCAGCCACAGCGCCGCGCGCACCGCACCCTTGGCGAAGGTCATGCGGCTCGAGGCCTTGTGGGTGATTTCCAGGCGCTCGCCTTCAGCGGCGAACAGCACGGTGTGATCACCGACCACATCACCGGCACGCACAGTGGCGAAGCCGATGGTCTTGCGGTCACGGGCGCCTGTCTGGCCTTCACGGCCATATACCGCCACTTCCCGCAGGTCACGCCCCAGCGCATTGGCAACCACTTCACCCATGCGCAGCGCGGTCCCCGACGGCGCATCGACCTTGTGCCGATGGTGGGCCTCGATGATCTCGATATCCACGTCATCACCCAGCACCCGTGCCGCCATGTCCAGCAACTTGAGACTGAGATTGACACCCACGCTGAAGTTGGCGGCGAAGACGATCGGGATCTCCTTGCCTGCCTCGACCAGCAACGCCTTCTCCTCGGCGCTGAAGCCGGTGGTACCGATGACCATGGCCTTGCCCGCCTTGCGGCAGAACGCCAGGTTCTTCAGGGTCACCGACGGATGGGTGAAGTCGATCAGCACATCGAACTCATCGACGACCTTGGCCAGGTCGTCAGAGATGGTCACGCCGATGCGCCCCAGGCCCGCCAGCTCGCCCGCGTCGGCACCGACCAGGGAGCTGTCCGGACGATGGATGGCCGCGGTCAGGCCGGCCTTCGGCGCCTGCTGCTGCACGGCCTCGACCAGCACCTTGCCCATGCGCCCGGCGGCGCCCATCACTGCAATACGTCGCATAGCCTGTTCCTTCTCAGAGATCGCCGAAGAAGCGCTTCATGCCCTCGAACCAGCCACTGGCCTTGGGCGAATGGGAGCTGTCACCTTCAAGGGAATCACGCAACTCCTCGAGCAGCTCGCGCTGACGACGACTGAGGTTGACCGGTGTCTCCACCGCCACGCGGCACAGCAGGTCGCCCGCCGCGCCACCGCGCACCGGCGCCACACCCTTGCCGCGCAGACGGAACTGCTTGCCGGTCTGGGTGCCTTCGGGAATCTTCAGCTTCACGCGACCGTCGAGGGTCGGCACTTCCAGCTCGCCACCCAGGGCGGCGTCGGTGTAGCTGATCGGCACTTCGCAGTAGAGGTGCTTGCCGTCGCGCTGGAAGATCGGGTGCTCGCGCACATTGACGACCACATAGAGGTCACCGGCAGGGCCGCCATGGGCGCCCGCCTCGCCTTCGCCAGACAGACGAATGCGATCACCGGTGTCGACACCGGCCGGCACCTTGACCGACAGCGTCTTGTATTCCTCGACACGGCCTTCGCCATGGCACGAGCCGCAAGGGTCGGTGATGATCTTGCCCTGGCCGTGGCAACGCGGACAGGTCTGCTGCACGGCGAAGAAGCCCTGCTGCATGCGCACCTGGCCGATGCCGCCACAGGTCGGACAGGTCGACGGCGTCGAGCCCTTCTTGGCGCCAGAGCCGTCGCACGGCTTGCAGTTGACCAGCGTGGGCACACGGATGTTGACCGTGGTACCGCGCACCGCCTCTTCGAGGTTGAGCTCGAGGGTGTAGCGCAGGTCGCTGCCGCGCTGGACACCGCCACGACCGCCACCGCGGCCGCCGCCGAAGAAATCGCTGAAGACATCACCGAAGATGTCGGAGAAGTTGGCGCCACCGAAACCGGCACCGCCGCCACCCATGCTCGGGTCGACGCCGGCGTGGCCATACTGGTCGTATGCCGCGCGCTTGCTGGCATCGGACAGCACTTCGTAGGCCTCGTTGGCCTCCTTGAACAGGTCTTCCGACTCCTTGTCGCCCGGGTTGCGGTCCGGGTGGTACTTCATCGCCAGACGGCGGTAGGCCTTCTTGAGATCACCTTCGCTGGCGCCACGCTCGACACCCAGGACCTCATAAAAATCACGCTTTGCCATAGGTCATATGCACTCTTGGGGGCGTTCGGCATACCTCGGCGCATCGTGCGCCATGCCACCAGCACCTGTCGTCATAGGCGAATACGCCGTGACAGATGCCGTAAATAATTCTCGTGTTCCAGACACGCCAACGCGGGAGCAAGCTCCCGCGCGGCGACATCCTACCAGTTCACCATCAAACGACGGCGAACCGGCCGACAACATGCAGGAATTACTGCTTGTTGTTGTCTTTCACTTCTTCGAACTCGGCGTCAACCACGTCATCGTGCTTGGCTTCCGGCTCGGCCTGCTGGGCGCCGCCCTGCGGTTGCTCGGCCTGCTGCTCGGCGTACATCTTCTGAGCGACTGGCGCCGAGACCTTGGACAGCTCCTCGACCTTGGCGTCGATGACGGCCTTGTCGTCGCCTTTGACGGCGGCTTCCAGGGCGACCACGGCGGCCTCGATGGCGGTCTTCTCTTCAGCGGTGACCTTGTCACCGGCTTCAGTGACCATCTTGCGGGTCGAGTGGACCAGCGCGTCACCCTGGTTACGGGCGGCGGCCAGCTCTTCGAACTTGCGGTCTTCCTCGGCGTTGGCCTCGGCATCACGCACCATTTTCTCGATTTCTTCGTCGGACAGGCCGGAGTTGGCCTTGATCACGATCGACTGCGCCTTGCCAGTAGCCTTGTCCTTGGCACCTACGTGCAGGATGCCGTTGGCGTCGATGTCGAAGGTCACTTCGATCTGCGGTACGCCGCGCGGTGCTGGCGGAATATCAGCCAGGTCGAACTTGCCCAGCGACTTGTTCTGCGAAGCTTGCTTGCGCTCACCCTGCAGCACGTGGATGGTCACGGCGCCCTGATTGTCGTCGGCGGTCGAGAACACCTGCGACTTCTTGGTCGGGATGGTGGTGTTCTTCTCGATCAGCGCGGTCATCACGCCACCCATGGTTTCGATACCCAGGGTCAGCGGGCTGACGTCCAGCAGCAGTACGTCCTTGACGTCACCGGCCAGAACGGCGCCCTGGATGGCAGCACCCATGGCGACGGCTTCGTCCGGGTTGACGTCTTTACGAGCTTCTTTACCGAAGAAGTCGGCAACGGCTTTCTGCACCATCGGCATACGGGTCTGGCCGCCGACCAGGATCACGTCGTCGATCTTGCTGGCGTCGATGCCGGCGTCTTTCAGGGCGATGCGGCATGGCTCGATGGTACGGTTGACCAGGTCTTCGACCAGCGACTCCAGCTTGGCGCGGGAGATCTTCACGTTCAGGTGCTTGGGACCGGTGGCATCTGCAGTGATGTACGGCAGGTTGACATCGGTCGACTGAGCGGAGGACAGCTCGATCTTGGCTTTTTCAGCAGCTTCTTTCAGACGCTGCAGGGCCAGGGGATCGTTCTTCAGGTCCATGCCGGACTCTTTCTTGAACTCGTCGACGAGGTAGTCGATCAGGCGCATGTCGAAGTCTTCGCCACCCAGGAAGGTGTCGCCGTTGGTGGCCAGTACTTCGAACTGGTGCTCACCGTCGACTTCGGCGATTTCGATGACCGATACGTCGAAGGTACCACCACCCAGGTCATAGACGATGACAGTGTGGTCGCCCTTGCCCTTGTCCATGCCGTAGGCCAGCGCGGCGGCGGTCGGTTCGTTGATGATACGTTTTACGTCCAGGCCAGCGATGCGGCCGGCGTCCTTGGTCGCCTGGCGCTGGCTGTCGTTGAAGTAGGCCGGCACGGTGATGACCGCTTCGGTGACCGGCTCGCCGAGGTAGTCTTCGGCGGTCTTCTTCATCTTTTTCAGGACTTCGGCGCTGATCTGCGGCGGAGCCATCTGCTTGTCGGCGGCCTCGACCCAGGCGTCACCGTTGTTGGCCTTGACGATCTTGTAAGGCACCAGCTTGATGTCTTTCTGCACGACATCTTCTTCGAAGCGGCGGCCGATCAGGCGCTTCACCGCGAACAGGGTGTTGTGCGGGTTGGTGACCGCCTGGCGCTTGGCCGACTGGCCGACCAGGATCTCGCCGTCGTTGGCGTAGGCGATGATCGAAGGCGTGGTACGCGCGCCTTCGGCGTTCTCGATGACCTTGGCGGTGCCGTTTTCCAGCACGGAGACGCAGGAGTTGGTGGTCCCCAGGTCGATACCGATGATTTTACCCATGTTGATTCTCCCGAAACTTGAATTTGGTAGCAGCGACTGCTTTGGCCAACTGCACTAATACTTGAAGGCTTGACACCTAGATGGGGGTGTCCGGAAAGATTTCAAGCCTTTTCGTTGATCGAAGGCTGCGGGGCGCTCGGCGCCTTGCTGACCACCACCATGGCAGGGCGCAGCAGACGACCGTTGAGCAGGTAGCCCTTCTGGAACACGTTCAGCACGCTGTTCGGCTCGACATCGGCGCTTTCCTGCATGGCCATCGCCTGGTGGTGCTCGGCGTTGAATGGCTGGCCGTGCGGCTCGATGGTCTCGAGGTTGTAGCGCTTGAGGGTGTCCTGGAACATCTTCAGGGTCAGCTCGATGCCTTCGCGCATAGGCTTGATGGTTTCGTCGTCGGCGCTGGACAGCTCCAGACCACGCTCCAGGCTGTCGATGATCGGCAGCAAGTCGCCGGCGAACTTCTCCAGGGCGAACTTGTGGGCCTTCTCGACATCCTGCTCGGCACGGCGGCGGATGTTCTGCAGGTCGGCGGCAGCGCGCAGGGACTGGTCCTTGGCGGCGGCCAGCTGCTCCTCGAGCTCCAGTACGCGGGCATCGGCATTCGCGGCGCCTGCTTCTTCGGAATTCAGGTTCTTCTCATCCAGCTGTTCGTCAGCCATTGGGTTTCTCCTCCACGATTTCTGTCGTGCGAGCCAGGCTCGCCATGTCTTGCCGGCTATATGGGGTCGGAAAAACCAGGTTCAAGGGGGAAGGTGCTTTTCCACATTCGTCGACCGGCTATTGGCAGACTCGCGAAAAGCACTGTATAAATATCCAGACACGACCCTTCGGGAGCCGCCCCATGCTGGTGCACCTGTCCATTCACAACTACGCCATCGTCGAACACCTCGACCTCGAGGTCGCCCGTGGCATGTCCGTCATCACCGGCGAGACCGGGGCCGGCAAGTCGATCATGCTCGACGCCCTCGGCCTGGCCCTGGGCGATCGCGCCGATAGCGGCGTGGTGCGCCCGGGCACCGACAAGGCCGACATCCTTGCTACCTTCGACCTGGTCGACATCCCCGAGGCGCACGCCTGGCTCGCCGAGCGCGACCTGGATAGCGACGGCCCGTGCATCCTGCGCCGGGTGATCACCGCCGAGGGCCGCAGCCGTGGCTACATCAACGGCACCCCCTGCCCACTGGGCGACCTCAAGGCCCTGGGCGAGCTGCTGATCGACATCCACAGCCAGCACGAACACCAGTCGCTGTTGAAGACCGACACCCACCGCCGCCTGGTGGACGAGTACGCCGGCGCCAGCGACCTGGCCCGCCAGGTCCAGCTGGCCGCCAAGCGCTGGAACCAGACGCGCCAGGAACTGGAGCGCCTGAGCAATTCCGGCGATGAGCAACGGGCGCGCCAACAGCTGCTCAGCTATCAGCTGGAAGAGCTGGACAACCTCGGACTTGGCGAGAACGAACTGGAACAGCTGGAGCAGGAGCACAAGAACCTGACCAACGCCGAGGCGCTGTTCGGCATCTGCCGCCAGGTCATCGACCAGTGCAGCGAAAGCGACTCGGGCAACGTGCTGAGCGCCCTGACCGTCAGCCTCAACCGGCTCACCGCGGTCGTCAACGGCCCCAAGGCACTGGGCGAGGCGGTCAACCTGATCGCCAGCGCGCAGATCCAGGTGGAGGAAGCCGTCGGCGAGCTCAACCGGTTCCTCGACAACTTCGACGCCGACCCGATGCGCCTGCAGGCCCTGGAAGAGCGCCTGGACACCATCTATACCCTCGCCCGCAAGCACCGCGTACACCCCACCGAGCTGCCGAACCTGCAGCAGCGCCTGATGGTGGAGCTGGAAGGGCTAAACGCCAGCGACGAGTCGATCGAGCGCCTGGGCGAGGAGCTGGCCGCCTACGCCCAGCACTATAAAGAGAAGGCCGGCGAGCTGAGCGCGCTGCGCCAGCAGGCCGCCAAGCAGCTGGCCACCGCCGTCGAGCAGGAAATCCAGCGCCTGGGCATGCCCGGCGGACGTTTCTGCATCGAGCTCACGCCCTTCGACAACGGCGACCTCTCGCCCCATGGCCTGGAGCAGATCGAACTACTGGTCAGCGCCAACCCCGGCCAGCCACTCAAGGGCCTGGCCAAGGTCGCCTCGGGCGGCGAGCTGTCGCGTATCAGCCTGGCGATCCAGGTGATCACCGCGCAGACCTCGCGCATTCCCACCCTGGTATTCGACGAAGTGGACGTGGGGATCGGCGGCCCGACCGCGGAAATCGTCGGCCAACTGCTGCGTCGTCTCGGCGAGCGCGGCCAGGTACTGACCGTGACCCACCTGCCCCAGGTGGCCGCGCAGGGCCATCACCACCTGTTCGTGCACAAGGTGCGCAACAGCGACACCACGCACACCGCCGTGGCCAGCCTGGGCAAGCGCGAGCGGGTCGAGGAAGTGGCGCGAATGCTGGGCGGGATCGACCTGACCAAGGAATCGCTGGCCCATGCGCGCAAGATGGTGGTGAGCAGCAAGGCCTGAGCCTGCGCGGTCCCTGTAGGAGCGGCCTTGTGCCGCGAAAGGGGCGCGTAGCGGCCCCAGTTCAGTATTGACGCACAGGTAGCCGGGGCCGCTTTGCGGCCCTTTCGCGACGCAAGGCCGCTCCCACAGGCATCGCGCAAGGTTTGAGCCGGTGCCCCCCATAGCATTGCTTCCCCCACAAAGCACAAAGGCGACCCGAAGGTCGCCTTTGTCATCAATAACGATCTGAATCGTTACTTCTTTTTACGCACATACAGAACCAGATTGTGGTCCACCAGCTCGAAGCCATGTTCGGCAACGATCTCCTTCTGGCGTTTCTCGATTTCGGCATCGAAGAATTCAATGACTTCACCGCTGTCCACGTTGACCATGTGATCGTGGTGCTTGCCATCCGCCAGCTCGAACACCGCGTGGCCGCCATCAAAGTTGTGGCGCTCCACCAGGCCCGCCGCTTCGAATTGGGTCAGTACGCGGTACACGGTCGCCAGGCCGACATCCTCGCCAGCTTCCATCAGCGCCTTGTAGACATCCTCGGCACTCATGTGACGTTGCTCGGCCGAGTCGAGCATCTGAAGAATCTTGACTCGAGGCAGAGTTACCTTGAGGCCCGCTTTGCGCAATTCGCTATTTTCAACCATGGTCAGCTTTCTCGCCGATGCTGCTTCGCAGCTTCTCTTAATACGGGTATGATCGGGGTTTACGTTGTCCAGCCAAGATAGTGGAAGTCGCCCACCGATGCAAAACACCAAGCTCTTGCTAACCAGCCTCACCCTAGTGGGACTGCTCGCACTCGCCGGTTGCTCGTTTCCCGGGGTTTACAAAATCGACATCCAGCAGGGCAATGTCGTCACGCAGGATATGATAGACCAATTGCGCCCGGGAATGACCCGCCGACAAGTAAGGTTTATCATGGGCAACCCGCTGCTGCAGGACACTTTCCACACCAACCGCTGGGACTACCTGTACAGCCTGCAGCCCGGCGGCGGCCAGCGCCAGCAAGAGCGCATGAGCATCTTCTTCAACGAGAACGACCAACTGGTCAACCTCTCCGGCGACTTCATGCCGGGCGTCAGCCGCGACCAGGAAATCCTCGGCGGCAGCGGCGACACCACGGTCAGCCCGGACAAACAGCCGAGCCAGCCCGAGAAGCCGGCCAAGCCAGGCTCGCTGGAAGACACGCTGCAGAAAGAAATCGACAACATCGAGACCACCCCGGTCCCGACGCCAGCACCGCTGGAAACCTCGCCGCAGTAATTGCGCCGACACTAAAAAGCCCGGATCCAGTCCGGGCTTTTTATTGCACTGTCGAAAAGCCCTTGGATCAGGCCATCAGCACTACTCAGCCATTAAGCTGCTTGGCACGCTGGCAAAACGCATCAACCATGGTATTGGCCGCCTGATTGAACAGCGGCCCCAGGGTCGCCCGCACCAGGGCGCCGGCGTAGTCGAACGACAGGTCGAGGCTGATCTTGCAGGCCTTCTCGCCCAGCGGCTTGAACACCCACAGGCCATGCAGCTGGGTAAACGGCCCATCTTCCAGGTTCATTTCGATCGACTGCCCCGGCACCAGCACATTGCGCGTGGTGAACTGCTGGCTCATGCCGCCCTTGGCCACTTCCAGCTTGGCGCGCATGTGCGTGTCGCTGGCCTCGAGCACGGTGGAAGCCGAGCACCAGGGCAAGAACTCCGGGTAGCTGGCCACATCGTTGACCAGGTCGTAGAGCGCCTGGGCAGGGAACGGCAGCAGGGCGGAGCGTTGAATATGGGTAGTCATCCAGGCGTCACTTCCAATCTGGGCGGCGGCGCGTCGCAGCGCCTCGAATACGGTTCTGCACAGCAGAACGAGGCCTGTATTGTCCGGGATTCACACAACTGGCTCAAGCGCACCTAAACCCCGTAGCCGAGGACGCGGACTCTCCCTATAATGCGGCCCCTATGGCTAAGCAAAAGAAACATCCGACCGGGACCATCGCGCAGAACAAGAAGGCGCGACACGATTACTTCATCGAACACAAGTTCGAGGCCGGGCTGGTCCTGTCCGGCTGGGAAGTAAAGAGCCTGCGGGCCGGCAAGGCGCACCTGACCGACAGCTACGTGCTGCTCAAGGATGGCGAAGCCTGGCTGTTCGGCAGCCACATCACACCGCTGAACACCGCCAGCACCCACGTCATCGCCGACCCGATCCGTACCCGCAAGCTGCTATTGAACAAGCGCGAGCTGGAGCGCCTGGAAGCGGCCGTGGCGCAGAAGGGTTACACCTGCGTGGCGATGTCGCTGTACTGGAGCAAGCACTTGATCAAGTGCGAGATCGCGCTCGGCAAGGGCAAGAAGGAGTTCGACAAGCGCGACACCGTGCGCGAGCGCGACTCCAACCGCGAGCTGCAGCGCACGATGCGCAACAAGGGCAAGGAAGAGTAACTCCTACCCTGCTTGGTCACTGTAGGAGCGGCCTCGTGCCGCGAAAGGGCTGCGAAGCAGCCCCCTACAACCTGTATGACGCATAGATTCTGAGGCCGCTGCGCGCCCTTTTCGCGGCACAAGGCCGCTCCTACAACGACCGTGCATGCCGCCTCTCAGCGCCCGCTGCGCCGCTCCGCCCGCGCCACCCGCTGGGCCTCCTGCTGCGCCTCTTGCAGCACCTCCTGCACATACAGGATGTGCCGGCTAGACACCTCCCGCGCATCGTCCGCCCGCCCCTCGACAATCGCCAGGTACAACTCGCGATGCTGACTGATCAGCATGTCGCGGGTCTCCGTGCGCTGCTGGTACATGCCGCCGATGTTGGTCACCACGTTGCGCTTGAGCAGGTCGAACAAGCCGCGGATGGTATGCAGCAGCACGGCGTTGTGACTGGCTTCGGCAATGGCCAGGTGAAAACGCGCATCGGCCGCGCCTTCCTGCGCCCGATCCACCTCACCGACACGGTTGTAGCAGTCCTGCAGTGCGTCGAACGCCGTCTTCAACCGCTCGCGATCAGGCTCGGTGGCGCGCTGGGCCGCGTAGTAGGCGCATGACGCCTCCAACGTATGACGGAACTCCAGCAGGTCGCGCTGGGCCTCCGGATTGCGCTCCAGCAGTTGCAACAGCGGATCGCTGAAGGTGGAGCCCAAGGCTTCGGCCACGTAGTTGCCGCCGCCCTGGCGACTGACCAGCAACCCCTTGGCCACCAGCTTCTGGATCGCCTCGCGCAGCGACGGACGGGACACGCCGAACTGCTCGGCCAGAACGCGTTCTGCCGGCAGGCGCTGACCCGAAGTGAGGGTACCTTCGAGAATCATCCCTTCCAACCGATCGACGATGTCGTCGGACAGGCGCCGCTGGCGGACCTGATCAAAAACCATTGCTTGCTCTCCACGTGCCCCGGCACCGATTTCGGGGGCGCTTATTCTGCGCTTATCCGCAGCGTGGCGACAGATGTTCCACCACGCGAGGGCCACCTTGCGGCCCGTTCGCGGCACGAGGCCGCTCCTACACAGGCCAAAACAGCCGCAGAAAACCCGAATGCATAGTCGCTCCGACAACACTCATCCAAACAGCCGCTCATCGGAGCTCGACCAAAGTTTTGTGTAGGACAAATTGACACACCCCTAATCAGGCTCTTAACCTAGCGCCCAGCCATTGTAAATTGGTCTTACCAATTATCCAATGCCAGTGCCTTGACCAACAACAATTAGGGGCCACCCCATATGCAAACCTGGCAACAACTCTATACCCCGCTTGGTAGCCTCGGCCTGTCCGCGCTGGCGGCGGTCATCCCCATCGTGTTCTTCTTCCTCGCCCTCGCCGTGTTCCGCCTCAAGGGCCACGTCGCCGGCAGCATCACCCTCGCGCTGTCGATACTGGTGGCAATCTTCGCCTTCCAGATGCCTGTCGACATGGCCCTGGCTGCCGCGGGCTATGGCTTCCTCTACGGCCTGTGGCCGATTGCCTGGATCATCGTCGCCGCGGTGTTCCTCTACAAACTCACGGTCAAGAGCGGCCAGTTCGAGGTGATTCGCAGCTCGGTGCTGTCGATAACCGACGACCAGCGCCTGCAAGTGCTGCTGATCGGCTTCTGCTTCGGTGCCTTCCTCGAAGGTGCGGCCGGTTTCGGCGCACCGGTGGCCATCACCGCCGCACTGCTGGTGGGCCTGGGCTTCAACCCGCTGTACGCCGCCGGCCTGTGCCTGATCGCCAACACCGCGCCGGTGGCCTTCGGCGCCCTGGGCATCCCGATCATCGTCGCCGGGCAAGTGACCGGCATCGACGCCTTCCACATCGGCGCCATGACCGGCCGCCAGCTGCCGCTGCTGTCGCTGTTCGTGCCGTTCTGGCTGGTGTTCATGATGGACGGCGTGCGCGGCGTGAAGGAGACCTGGCCCGCCGCCCTGGTTGCCGGCCTGAGCTTCGCCGTCACCCAGTACTTCACCTCCAACTTCATCGGCCCGGAGCTGCCGGACATCACCTCGGCCCTGGCCAGCCTGATCGCCCTGACCCTGTTCCTCAAGGTCTGGCAGCCCAAGCGCTCGTTCGCCGAAGCCAAGGGCAGCGTCGGCGCCGCCGTCGTGCAATCGGGCGGCAGCCAGCCTTCGCCGTACAGCTTCGGCGAGATCTTCAAGGCCTGGTCGCCGTTCCTGATCCTGACCGTGCTGGTCACCATCTGGACCCTGAAACCGTTCAAGGCGGCCTTCGCCCCAGGCGGGGCGATGTACAACTTCGTGTTCAACTTCGCCATCCCGCACCTCGACCAGCTGGTGATCAAGACCGCGCCGATCGTCACCGCGCCGACCGCCATGCCGGCGGTGTTCAAGCTCGACCCGATTTCCGCCACCGGCACGGCGATCTTCCTCTCGGCGCTGATCTCGATGTGGGTGTTGAAGATCAACTTCAAAACTGGTCTGACCACTTTTAAAGAGACCTTCTGGGAACTGCGCTGGCCTATCCTGTCGATCGGCATGGTGCTGGCCTTCGCCTTCGTCACCAACTACTCGGGCATGTCCTCGACCATGGCCCTGGTGCTGGCCGGCACGGGCGCCGCGTTCCCGTTCTTCTCGCCGTTCCTGGGCTGGCTGGGCGTATTCCTGACCGGTTCCGACACCTCGTCCAACGCCCTGTTCAGCTCGCTGCAGGCAACCACCGCGCACCAGATCGGGGTCAGCGACACCCTGCTGGTGGCGGCAAACACCAGCGGCGGCGTGACCGGCAAGATGATCTCGCCACAGTCGATCGCCGTGGCCTGCGCCGCCACCGGGCTGGTGGGCAAGGAATCCGACCTGTTCCGCTTCACCGTCAAGCACAGCCTGTTCTTCGCCACCATCGTCGGCCTGATCACCCTGGTCCAGGCCTACTGGCTCACTGGCATGCTGGTTCATCACTAAAGTGAAAGGGGCCGGGCGCCAGTCAGCGCCCGGCATCTCCTTCAACCCACGCTGCGAGAATCCATGATCATTTCCGCCTCCACCGACTATCGCGCCGCGGCCCAACGCAAGCTGCCCCCCTTCCTCTTCCACTACGCCGACGGCGGTGCCTACGCCGAGCACACCCTGCGCCACAACGTATCGGACCTGGCCAGCATCGCCCTGCGTCAACGCGTGCTGAAGAACATGTCGGACCTGAGCCTGGAGACCCGGCTGTTCGACGAGACCCTGAGCATGCCCGTGGCCCTGGCCCCGGTCGGCCTCACCGGCATGTACGCCCGTCGCGGCGAAGTGCAGGCGGCCCGTGCGGCGGCGGCCCATGGCATCCCGTTCACCATGTCCACCGTATCGGTGTGCCCGATCGAGGAAGTGGCCCCGGCCATCGACCGACCAATGTGGTTCCAGCTGTATGTCCTCAAAGACCGCGGCTTCATGCGCAACGCCCTGGAGCGCGCAAAAGCGGCCGGCGTGAAGACCCTGGTATTCACCGTCGACATGCCGGTACCCGGCGCCCGCTACCGCGATGCCCACTCCGGCATGAGCGGCCCGAACGCGCCGCTGCGCCGCGTGTGGCAGGCCATGACCCACCCGCAGTGGGCGCTGGATGTCGGCCTGCTCGGGCGCCCGCACGATCTTGGCAACATCTCCAAGTACCGTGGCAACCCCACGGGCCTGGCCGACTACATCGGCTGGCTGGGCAACAACTTCGACCCGTCCATCTCCTGGAAAGACCTGGAGTGGATCCGCGAATTCTGGGACGGCCCGATGATCATCAAGGGCATCCTCGACGCAGACGATGCCCGCGACGCGGTCAAGTTCGGCGCCGATGGCATCGTCGTCTCCAACCACGGCGGCCGCCAGCTCGACGGCGTGCTGTCCAGTGCCCGCGCCCTGCCGGCGATCGCCGACGCGGTGAAGGGCGACATCAAGATCCTCGCCGACTCCGGTATCCGCAGCGGCCTCGACGTAGTGCGCATGGTCGCCCTGGGCGCCGACACCGTGCTGATCGGCCGCGCCTTCCTTTATGCCCTGGCCACCCATGGCGAAGCGGGCGTGAAGAACCTGCTGGAGTTGTTCGAGAAAGAAATGCGCGTGGCCATGGTGCTGACCGGCGCCAAGTCCATCAGCGAGATCACCCGCGACTCGCTGGTCCGCGAACTGGGCGCCTGAGCGCGCCCGCCAACGCCTGATTGCCCGGGGCACGCCGCGCACAAGACGCCGCGGCCCCGCGAGGAGACTGCATGAGCCTGCCCGCCGCGTTCCTGCGTGATGCCGAGCGCCTGATCCCCGCCGAACGCCGCTTCGACGACCCGACCTCGACCCTGGCCTTCGGTACCGATGCCAGTTTCTACCGGCTGATTCCCAAGCTGGTGGTGCGGGTGGAGTCCGAGGACGAAGTGGTCGCGCTGCTGAAACTGGCCCAGCGCGAACGCGTGCCGGTGACCTTCCGCGCCGCCGGCACCAGCCTGTCGGGCCAGGCCATCAGCGACTCGGTACTGATCGTGCTCGGCGACAACTGGAATGGCCGGGAGATTCGCCGCCAGGGCGAGCAGATCCGCCTGCAACCCGGCGTGATCGGCGCCCAGGCCAATGCCTGGCTGGCCCCTTACGGGCGCAAGATCGGCCCCGACCCGGCCTCGATCAACGCCTGCAAGATCGGCGGCATCGTCGCCAACAACGCCAGCGGCATGTGCTGCGGCACCGCGCAGAACACCTACCACACCCTCGCCGGCCTGCGCCTGGTGCTGGCCGACGGCACCCGCCTGGATAGCGAGGACCCGGCCAGCGTCGCCGCGTTCGAGCAAAGCCACACCGGCCTGCTGGACGAACTGGCCCGCCTTGGCCGCGAGACCCGCGCCAACCTTGAGCTGGCCGACCGCATCCGGCACAAGTACCGACTGAAGAACACGACCGGGCTGTCGCTCAACGCACTGGTGGATTACGACCAGCCGCTCGACATCCTGCAGCATCTATTGGTCGGCTCCGAAGGCACCCTCGGTTTTATCAGCGCCGTCACCTACGACACCGTGCCCGACCATCCGCACAAGGCCAGCGCGCTGCTGGTGTTCCCGAGCGTCGAAAGCTGCTGCCGGGCGGTGACCCTGCTCAAGCCGCAACCGGTATCCGCCGTGGAGCTGCTCGACCGCCGCAGCCTGCGCTCGGTGCAAGATATGCCCGGCATGCCGGCCTGGGTGAAGGGCCTGTCGGCCAATGCCTGCGCCCTGTTGATCGAGTCCCGCGCCGCCAGCCGGAGCCTGCTGCACGAACAGCTCGACCAGGTGATGGCGGCCATCGCCGAGTGCCCGCTGGAGCAGCAGGTCGCCTTCAGCGAAGACCCGGCGGTGTACAACCAGCTGTGGAAGATCCGCAAGGACACCTTCCCCGCCGTCGGCGCCGTGCGCCAGACCGGCACCACGGTGATCATCGAAGACGTCACCTTCCCCATCGAGCAACTGGCCGAGGGCGTTAACCGCCTGATCCAGCTGTTCGACAAGCACCACTACGACGAAGCGATCATTTTCGGCCACGCCCTGGAAGGCAACCTGCACTTCGTCTTCACCCAAGGCTTCAACAGTGCCGAGGAAGTGGCGCGCTACCAGGCGTTCATGGATGACGTGGCACAACTGGTGGCGGTGGAGTTCGGCGGCTCGCTCAAGGCCGAGCACGGCACCGGGCGCAACATGGCGCCGTTCGTCGAGCTGGAATGGGGCAAGGACGCCTACCAGTTGATGTGGCAGCTCAAGCGCCTGCTCGACCCCAACGGCATCCTCAATCCTGATGTGGTGCTGAGTGAGGATCCGGACATCCACCTGAAGAACCTCAAGCCGCTGCCGGCCGCCGACGAGATCGTCGACAAGTGCATCGAGTGCGGCTTTTGCGAGCCGGTGTGCCCGTCGAAAGGGCTGACCTTGAGCCCACGCCAGCGCATCGTCATGTGGCGCGATATCCAGGCGAAGAAACGCGCCGGCGTCGACACCCGCGAACTGCTGCGCACCTACCAGTACCAGGGTATCGACACCTGCGCCGCCACCGGCCTGTGCGCCCAGCGTTGCCCGGTGGGCATCAACACCGGCGAGCTGGTGAAGAAATTGCGCGGCCAGGCGGCCGAGCACGGCAAGGCCGCCGACTGGCTGGCCGAGCATTTCCACGCCACCCTGCGCGGCGCCCGCTTCACCCTGGCCGCCGCCAATGGCGCGCGCAGGCTGCTCGGCGCGCCACGCATGAGCCGCCTCAGCGCCAGCCTGAGCAAGGCCAGCAAAGGCCGCCTGCCACAGTGGACACCCGCCATGCCGCAGCCACTGCGAGCCATCGACTTCCCCACGCCAAGCCACGATGCCCGACCACGGGTCGTCTACCTGGCCGCCTGCGTGTCGCGGGTGATGGGCCCGGCCTACGCCGACCGCGAACAGAGCTCGCTGCTGGACAAGACCCGCGCCCTGCTGGAGAAGGCCGGCTACCAGGTAGTGTTCCCGGACAACGCCGACAGCCTGTGCTGCGGCCAGCCGTTCGCCTCCAAGGGCTACCCCGAGCAGGCCGAGCACAAGCGCCAGGAGCTGATCACCGCCCTGCTGCACGCCAGCCGCGGCGGCCTCGACCCGATCTACTGCGACACCAGCCCCTGCACCCTGCGCCTGGTGCAGGACCTGGGCGAGTCGCGGCTGGACCTGTACGACCCGGTGCGCTTCATCCGCACCCACCTGGCCGACAGGTTGGAGTTCACCCCCCAGGACGAGCCGGTGGCGGTGCACGTGACCTGCAGCACCCAGCACCTGGGCGAAAGCCAGGCGCTGATCGACCTGGCGCGGCGCTGCAGCAAGCAGGTGGTGATCCCCGAGGGCATCCATTGCTGCGGCTTTGCCGGCGACAAGGGCTTCACCACGCCGGAGCTCAACGCCCACTCCCTGCGTACCCTGAAGGACGCCGTGCAGTATTGCAGCGAAGGAATCTCCACCAGCCGCACCTGCGAAATCGGCCTGTCGAGCCACAGCGGTATCGACTATCACGGCCTGGTGTACCTGGTCGACCGGGTCACCCGCGCGCGCAGCCTCTGAACCGCCGAGCAGCCCCGCTCTCTCCCGTGGGAGCGGGCTAGCCCCGCGCAAAGCCAGCGGCACAACTACGTCCTGCACAAACCCTGCGCACTCAAGTAAACTGGCGGCCTTTTCGCGCAGCCTCGGGCTGCCCCTGTCGATTTACCAAAGGTGCCCGCCATGCCCTGGCTGCAAGTACGCCTGGCCATCAGCCCGGAACAAGCCGAAACCTACGAAGACGCCCTGCTCGAAGTGGGTGCCGTCTCGGTGACCTTCATGGATGCCGAAGACCAGCCGATCTTCGAACCGGACCTCAACACCACCCCGCTGTGGTCGCACACGCACCTGCTGGCGCTGTTCGAGGCCGATGCCGAGCCCGACCAGGTATTCGCCCACCTGCGCCTACTGACCGGCGCCGAGTTGCCCGAGCACCACGCCGAAGTGATCGAGGACCAGGACTGGGAACGCAGCTGGATGGACAACTTCCAACCCATGCGCTTCGGCCAGCGCCTGTGGATTGTGCCGAGCTGGCACGAAGCCCCGGAAAAGGACGCGGTGAACCTGCTGCTCGACCCGGGCCTGGCGTTCGGCACCGGTACCCACCCGACCACCGCGCTGTGCCTGGAATGGCTCGACGGCCAGCAGCTCGAAGGCACCCAGGTGCTGGACTTCGGCTGCGGCTCGGGCATCCTCGCCATCGCCGCGCTGCTGCTGGGCGCCCGCCACGCGGTCGGCACCGACATCGACGTGCAGGCTATCGAGGCCTCCCGTGACAACGCCCAGCGCAACGGCATCGCCGACGACAAGTTCGACCTGTACCTGCCCGAGCAGATGCCGGCCATGCAGGCCGACGTGCTGGTCGCCAATATCCTGGCCGGCCCGCTGGTCTCGCTGGCGCCGCAGCTGTCCGGCCTGGTGCGCCCCGGTGGCCTGCTGGCGCTGTCGGGCATCCTCGCCGAACAAGGCGAGGAAGTGGCCGCCGCCTATACGGCCGACTTCGACCTGGACCCGATCGTCGTGCGCGACGGCTGGGTACGTATCAGTGGTCGCCGCCGCTAAGCGCGCCTAGACTCATTTCCTGCACAGTTCCCCGGACAGCCGCATGACCGACAGTTTCGTCACCCAGTGCCCGCATTGCCAGACCAGCTTTCGCGTCACCCATCACCAGTTGAGCGTGGCCCGTGGCGTGGTGCGCTGCGGTCATTGCCTGCAGGTGTTCAACGCGGCGAAACAGTTGCTGGAGCAGAACCGCGCCGCCGGCGCCGAGGCACCGCCTGCCGTGGCGCAGGCGATCGCTCCGCTGCCCCCGGCAGTCGCGCCGGTGGCCGAAACCCCGGCACCGGGCGAAGACAACTGGAGCGTCACGGCCGAGGAACTGGACGCCCTGGACCTCGACCAGGAACTGGCGCGCCTCGAACGGCGCAGCCCGGGTGACCGGCGCGGCGCGACGAAGGGCGTGCTGCAGGCCCGTCGCGACGAGCAGGTTGGCGATGGACACGGCGACGAACTGTTCGGCACGGCCACCGATAATGACCTGGAGCCCGTACAGGTGCGCGAGGAAGCGCCGGTACTGGTCGAGCAGGAACCGCTGGACCTGGAAGCCGCGGCCGACGAACGCACCGAACCGACCCTCGGCAGCGCCGACCTCGAGCTGGACGACGAACCGCCGGTGCGCCACCAGACAGCGACCGACGACCTCGACGAGCCGTTGGAACGGTTGTCCGCCCACGACGAGCCAGTTCCGGAGAAGGGCCTGTCGGCGCTGGATGACGAGGTCCGCAGCGAGCCGCTTTCAGCCCGCGACGAGGAACCCGACGAACAGTCCGGGCAACGCCTGGAGCCCAGCCTGGTGATCAAGCCCGAGCGCACGCGCAAGGAGCCGCTGGTCGACGTGGTCGACGATCCGTTGCAGCTGGATTGGGAAAAGCCCGCGCCGAACTGGGGCAAGCGCCTGCTGTGGGGCTTCCTGACCCTGCTGGCCGCCACCCTGCTGGCATTCCAGTACGTCTGGTTCCACTTCGATGAAATGGCCCGCCAGGACCAGTACCGCCCCTGGTTCCAGCAACTGTGCCCGGTGTTCGGCTGCCAGGTGCCGACCCGCGTGGACATCTCGCGGATCAAGAGCAGCAACCTGGTGGTGCGCAGCCACCCGGACTTCAAGGGCGCGCTGATCGTCGACGCGATCATCTACAACCGCGCCCCCTTCGCCCAACCCTTCCCCTTGCTGGAGCTGCGCTTCGCCGACCTCAACGGCCAGCTGATCGCCAGCCGCCGCTTCAAGCCCAGCGAGTACCTGTCGGGCGAGCTGGCCGGCCGCGGCGAGATGCCCAGCCAGACACCGATCCACATCGCCCTGGACATCCTCGACCCGGGGCCGAAGGCGGTGAACTACAGCCTGAGCTTCCGCTCGCCGGAGTAAACGACCAGCGGCAAGCCCGCCCTACGGGCTTGCTGGTGTCGCGAACGGGCCGCAAAGCAGCCCCAGGTTCAACTGAACGGTTGAATTTCCGAGACTCGCGGCATCTTTCATAACGCCGCAACTGTTCAGATTTTATCCAGATTCATCTTTATCCGGTCATCGAGAGCGGGTATCATGCCATCCCTTTTTCGAACTCCAATGATTCGGCCCCACAACAGGGAACACCTATGTCGGCGGTACGCATCGGCCCTTACACACTGCAGAACAACCTGATCCTGGCCCCCATGGCCGGCGTCACGGACCAACCTTTCCGCACCCTGTGCAAACGCCTGGGGGCGGGCATGGTGGTCTCGGAAATGGTCTCCAGCGACATGCGCCTGTGGAACAGCCGCAAGTCGAGCCTGCGTCGCATCCACGAAGGCGATCCCGAGCCACGCTCGGTGCAGATCGCCGGCGGCGACGCGCAGATGATGGCCGAGGCGGCCCGGGCCAACGTCGAAGCCGGCGCCCAGATCATCGACATCAACATGGGCTGTCCGGCGAAAAAAGTCTGCAACAAGGCCGCAGGCTCTGCTTTATTGAGAGATGAAGCCTTGGTCACCGAGATCCTCCACGCCGTCGTCGGCGCCGTGGACGTCCCGGTGACGCTGAAGATTCGCACCGGCTGGGACCGGGCGAACAAGAACGGCCTGAATGTGGCGAAGATCGCCGAACAGGCCGGCATCCAGGCGCTGGCGGTGCATGGCCGCACACGCGCCGACCTGTACACCGGTGACGCCGAGTACGACACCATCGCCGCGATCAAGCAGGCGGTGTCGATCCCGGTATTTGCCAACGGCGACATCACCTCGCCGGAAAAGGCCCGGGCGGTGCTGCACGCCACCGGTGCCGACGGCCTGCTGATCGGCCGTGCCGCCCAGGGGCGGCCGTGGATTTTCCGCGAGATCGAGCATTTCCTGCGCACGGGCGAGCATTTGCCCGCACCGGCGCTGGACGAAGTGGAACGCATTCTGCTGGAGCACCTGGCTGCGCTGCACGCCTTCTACGGCGATGTGATGGGCGTGCGTATCGCCCGCAAGCACGTGGGCTGGTACCTGGCGACCCGACCCGGCGGCAAGGAGTTCCGCAGCCGGTTCAACGCTTTGGAAGACACACAAGCGCAGTGCGCCAACGTTCAGGCCTTTTTCGCCGAACGTCGACAGAGCCTTGGGACAGAGGACGAACAAGGGGTGGCCGCATGACGATGATGACCGAGACATTAGTGAGTGGAACAACGCCCGTGAGCGACAACGCCAACCTCAAGCAGCACCTGAACACGCCGAGCGAGGAGGGCCAGACCCTGCGCGACAGCGTCGAGAAGGCGCTGCACAACTACTTCGCCCACCTGGAAGGCGCTACCGTCACGGACGTGTACAACCTGGTGCTCTCGGAAGTCGAGGCGCCCTTGCTCGAATGCGTAATGAACTACGTCAAGGGCAACCAGACCAAGGCCAGCGAGATGCTCGGGCTCAACCGAGGCACGCTGCGCAAGAAGCTCAAGCAGTACGATCTGTTGTAAGGCCAGAACCCCAACCAGAAAAGGCGCTCATGCAAAAAGGCGCCTTTTTTGCTGACTCCACCGCGTTATGGAATCTGAAATGACCGACCAGACTACCCGCCTGCCGATCCGCCGCGCCCTGATCAGCGTCTCCGACAAGACCGGTATCCTCGAATTCGCCCGTGAGCTGCAGCAGCTCGGTGTCGAGATCCTGTCCACCGGCGGCACCTACAAGCTGCTCAAGGACAATGGCGTGAACGCGGTGGAAGTGGCCGACTACACCGGCTTCGCCGAAATGATGGACGGCCGGGTCAAGACCCTGCATCCGAAGATCCACGGCGGCATCCTCGGCCGTCGCGGCACCGACGACGCCATCATGAACGAGCACGGCATCAAGCCGATCGACCTGGTCGCGGTCAACCTGTACCCGTTCGAAGCCACCATCAGCAAGCCGGGCTGCGACCTGCCGACCGCCATCGAGAACATCGACATCGGCGGCCCGACCATGGTCCGCTCTGCTGCGAAGAACCACAAGGACGTCGCCATCGTGGTCAACGCCAGCGACTACGCCGGCATCGTCGAGGGCCTCAAGGCCGGCGGCCTGACCTACGCCCAGCGCTTCGACCTGATGCTCAAGGCCTTCGAGCACACCGCCGCCTACGACGGCATGATCGCCAACTACATGGGCACCATCGACCAGGCCAAACAGACCCTGTCGACCGAAGACCGCAGCGAGTTCCCGCGCACCTTCAACAGCCAGTTCGTCAAGGCCCAGGAAATGCGCTACGGCGAGAACCCGCACCAGAGCGCGGCGTTCTACGTCGAGGCCAAGAAAGGCGAGGCCAGCATCTCCACCGCCATCCAGCTGCAGGGCAAGGAGCTGTCGTTCAACAACGTGGCCGACACCGACGCCGCGCTGGAGTGCGTGAAGAGCTTCGTCAAGCCGGCCTGCGTCATCGTCAAGCACGCCAACCCGTGCGGCGTGGCCGTGGTGCCTGAGGACGAAGGCGGTATTCGCAAGGCCTACGACCTGGCCTACGCCACCGACACCGAATCGGCCTTCGGCGGCATCATCGCCTTCAACCGCGAGCTGGACGGCGAAACCGCCAAAGCCATCGTCGAGCGTCAGTTCGTCGAAGTGATCATCGCCCCGAAAATCTCCCAGGCCGCCCGCGAAGTCGTGGCCGCCAAGCAGAACGTGCGTCTGCTGGAGTGCGGCGAGTGGCCTGCCGAGCGCGCTGCCGGTTGGGACTTCAAGCGCGTCAACGGTGGCCTGCTGGTGCAGAGCCGCGATATCGGCATGATCACTGCCGATGACCTGAAGATCGTCACCCAGCGTGCACCGACCGAGCAGGAAGTGCACGACCTGGTGTTTGCCTGGAAAGTGGCCAAGTTCGTCAAGTCCAACGCCATCGTCTACGCCAAGAACCGCCAGACCATCGGCGTCGGCGCCGGCCAGATGAGCCGCGTCAACTCCGCGCGCATCGCCGCGATCAAGGCCGAACACGCCGGCCTGCAGGTGCAGGGCGCGGTGATGGCCTCGGATGCGTTCTTCCCGTTCCGCGACGGCATCGACAATGCGGCTAAAGTGGGTATCAGCGCCGTGATCCAGCCGGGTGGCTCGATGCGTGACGCCGAGGTGATTGCTGCCGCTGATGAAGCCGGTATCGCCATGGTGTTTACCGGTATGCGCCACTTCCGCCACTAAACAGATGCCGGGTCGATCCCGGTCCTTGTAGGAGCGGCCTTGTGCCGCGAAAGGGCTGCAAAGCAGCCCACAGGGTTTAGGGATATCCCGGAAATCCAGGGGCCGCCCTGCGGCCCTTTCGCGGCACAAGGCCGCTCCTACAGGAAGCGGGATCGCCGCTCTACAGATTTCGAGGTTTTGACATGAAAGTTTTGATCATCGGCAGCGGCGGTCGTGAACACGCCCTGGCCTGGAAAGTCGCCCAGGACCCACGCGTCGAGAAAGTCTTCGTTGCCCCGGGCAACGCCGGCACCGCCACCGAAGCCAAGTGCGAAAACGTCGCCATTGACGTCACCGCCCTGGAGCAACTGGCCGATTTCGCCGAGAAGAACGTCGACCTGACCATCGTCGGCCCGGAAGCGCCGCTGGTCATCGGCGTGGTCGACCTGTTCCGCAGCCGCGGCCTGGACTGCTTCGGTCCGACCAAGGGCGCGGCCCAGCTGGAAGGCTCCAAGGCCTTCACCAAGGACTTCCTGGCCCGTCACAAGATCCCGACCGCCGACTACCAGAACTTCACCGAGATCGAGCCGGCCCTGGCCTACCTGCGTGAGAAAGGCGCGCCGATCGTGATCAAGGCCGACGGCCTGGCCGCCGGCAAGGGCGTGATCGTCGCCATGACCCTGCAGGAAGCCGAAGACGCCGTGCGCGACATGCTCGCCGGCAACGCCTTCGGTGAAGCCGGTTCGCGGGTGGTGATCGAAGAGTTCCTCGACGGCGAGGAAGCCAGCTTCATCGTCATGGTCGACGGCCACAACGTGCTGCCCATGGCCACCAGCCAGGACCACAAGCGCGTCGGCGACCAGGACACCGGCCCGAACACCGGCGGCATGGGCGCCTACTCGCCTGCCCCGGTGGTCACCGCCGACGTGCACCAGCGCGTGATGGACCAGGTGATCTGGCCGACCGTGCGCGGCATGGCCGAGGAAGGCAACGTCTACACCGGCTTCCTCTACGCCGGCCTGATGATCGACAAGGCGGGCAACCCCAAGGTCATCGAGTTCAACTGCCGCTTCGGCGACCCGGAGACCCAGCCGGTCATGCTGCGCCTGGAGTCGAGCCTGGTGCTGCTGATCGAGGCTGCCTTCGCCAAGGCCCTGGACAAGGTCGAGGCCCAGTGGGACCCACGTCCGAGCCTGGGCGTGGTGCTGGCCGCCGGTGGCTACCCGGGCGACTACGCCAAGGGTGCCGTGATCAGCGGCCTGGATGCCGCCGCCAAGCTTGAAGGCAAGGTGTTCCACGCCGGTACCGCGCTGAAGGACGGCCAGGTGGTCAGCGCCGGTGGCCGCGTGCTCTGCGCCACCGCCATGGGCGACACCGTCGAGGCCGCCCAGCAGCAGGCCTACCGCCTGGCCGAGCAGGTCAAGTGGGACGCCAGCTTCTACCGCACCGACATCGGCTACCGGGCCATCGCCCGCGAGCGCGGTGAGCACCAGCAGTAAAAATGCACCGAACGGTCGTGGCGCTCCGCGCGCGCGGCCTTCGGCTCGTCGTCAAGGCCCCGCCGGGGCCTTGCCTTCGCCTTGGCGCGCCGCGCATAGTTGTTATCCGGCACATTAGCTAAGAAGGGATTTCGTCGTGCGTCGGCTTCGGATTGCCATAGCCCTGATCGTCAGCCTGCTGACCCTGCTCTGCCTGCTCCCGGCACATGCCGAACAGGCCGCAGGCTGGTCGGCGCTGCTCGACGAACAGGCCAACCTGCAATTGTCCGATGTACGCTCCGAACGTTACCGCAACCAGTTCAGCCCCCTGGCCCTCGACGAACTGGATGCCGCCCTCCCCGACCAGGCGCTCTGGCTGCACTACCGCCTGGAACCGCACGACCAGGAGCAACTGGTCCGTATCTTCGCCCCCGACCTGTCGCGCCTGGACCTCTACGCCCTCGAAGGCGGCAAACTGCTGCGCCAGCTGCACCATGGCCGCCAGGGCGATGGCCTGAGCCCGACCCAGCGCGGCCGGGACCATGTGCTGCCGCTGCCACACAGCAGCCAGCCACTGGACATCTACCTGCGGCTGGTCTCCGAACACCAGTTGCGCCCGGCCATCAGCGTCGAGTCCACCGCCCACGCCGCCGCCGACCAGCGCCAGTCGCTGCTGTTCGGCCTGCTGTTCGGCGGGCTGGTGATGCTGATCCTGCACAACCTGATCCGCTTCGCCTATTCTCGCTCCAGCACCACGCTGGTCCTGGCGCTGTACCACGGCCTGATGCTGCTCAGCGCGCTGATCCTGCTCAATCTCACTGGCCCGTGGGGGCAGCTGTGGCACAGCGCACAGACCCCGGCGGCCTACCTGACCTTGGTGCTGGCGGGCCTGGCCGGGCTGTACTTCACCCTGCATTTCTTCTCTCCCTGCAGTTCGGCGCGGCTCAACCGCCTGATGCAGATGGAAATGGTAGTGGCCGCGGTCAGCGGCCTGGTGCTGCTGTTCGTCGACACGCTGCCGCTGAACCTGATGACCTACGCCCTGCTCGCCCTGGGCAGCGTGAGCATGCTGCTGGTCAGCAGCTATCACTGGTACAAGGGCTACGGCCCGGCGCGGCTGTTCAGCGTGGCGATGCTGGTGTTCAACCTCGGCGGCCTGGTACTGCTGCCGGCCCTGCTGGGCCTGACCCGCACCCCAATGCCCTGGCTGCTGTGCATCCTCATGGCGTTGACCGTGGTCAGCGGCCTGTTGCTCAACCTCGCGGTCAGCGAGCGCCTGCGCCGGATCAGCGAAGAGCGCTTCCGCGCCAGCCGCGCCCTGGCCGCCAGCGACGCCGAGATCAACGCCAAGGCCGAGTTCCTGGCCAAGATCAGCCACGAGATCCGCACCCCCATGAACGGCGTGCTGGGCATGACCGAGCTGCTGCTGGGCACGCCGCTGTCGGTCAAGCAGCGCGACTACGTGCAGACCATCCACAGCGCCGGCAACGAACTGCTCACCCTGATCAACGAGATCCTCGACATCTCCAAGCTCGAATCGCGACAGATTGAACTGGACGACGTGCAGTTCGACCTCAACGCCCTGATCGAGGACTGCCTGAACATCTTCCGGGCCAAGGCCGAGCAGCAGAACATCGAGCTGATCAGCTTCACCCAGCCCCAGGTGCCCAGGGTCGTCAGCGGCGACCCGACGCGCCTGCGCCAGGCCCTGTCGAGCCTGCTGGACAATGCCCTGAAGAACACTACCCAGGGCGAGATCCTGCTGGTGGTGGCCCTCGACCAGCGCGGCGACAGCCCGCGCCTGCGCATCGCCGTGCAGGACAGCGGCGAGCCGATGCCGCCCGCCGAGCGCGACGCCCTGCTGCAGGCCGAACTGCACAGCCGCCACTTCCTCTCCAGCAACAAGCTCGGCGGCCACCTGGGCCTGGTGATCGCCAAGCAGCTGATCGGCCTGATGCAAGGCGAGTTCGGCATCAAGACCAGCACCAGCATGGGCAACACCCTGTGGCTGACCCTGCCGCTGGATCCGCAGCGCCTGGAGCAGCCGGCCACCGACCTCGACGGCCCGTTGCGCGATGCGCGGGTGCTGGTGGTCGACGACAACGACACCTGCCGCAAGGTGCTGGTGCAGCAATGCAGCGCCTGGGGCATGAACGTCAGCGCGGTGCCGTCGGGCAAGGAAGCGCTGGCGCTGCTGCGTACCAAGGCGCACCTGCGCGACTACTTTGACGCGGTGCTGCTGGACCAGAACATGCCCGGCATGACCGGCATGCAACTGGCGGCCAAGATCAAGGAAGATCCGAGCCTGAACCACGACATCCTGGTGGTGATGCTCACCGGTATCAGCAATGCGCCGAGCAAGATCATCGCCCGCAACGCCGGGGTCAAGCGCATCCTCGCCAAGCCGGTGGCCGGCTACACGCTCAAGACTACCCTCGCCGAGGAGCTCGCCCTGCGCGGCCGCGACCAGGCCGCGCCGCCGCTGCCGGTCGGCACTCCGGTGCCGCTGGACCTGCCCGGCGACTTCCGCATCCTGGTGGCCGAGGACAACAGTATTTCGACCAAGGTCATCCGCGGCATGCTCGGCAAGCTCAATCTCGAGCCGGATACTGCCAGCAACGGCGAAGAAGCCCTGCAAGCGATGAAGACCAAGCACTACGACCTGGTGCTGATGGACTGCGAGATGCCGGTGCTCGACGGCTTCTCCGCCACCCAGCAGCTGCGCGCCTGGGAGTCCGCCAACCAGCGGCCGCGCACCCCGGTGGTGGCGCTGACCGCGCACATTCTCAACGAGCACAAGGAGCGCGCACGGCTGGCCGGCATGGATGGCCATATGGCCAAGCCCGTGGAGCTGTCGCAATTGCGCGAACTGATCCAGTTCTGGGCGGGGCAGCGTCAGGTAGTTACTGCCCCCCTCGACTGAAATGCTATTGGTGTAGGAGCGGCCTTGCCGAGGCGTCGGACCGGCCGGAATGGGCTGCACAGCAGCCCCCGGCCATTTCTGCTTTAGCTGAGATCCCGGGGCCGCGCTGCAGCCCTTTCGCGGCGCAAGGCCGCTCCTACAGGATCCGTGCTATACAGTGACATTTCACCGCCGCGGACCCGCCCCCATGCTCCATGAGTTGTTCAGCGTCTACCTGAAAATGCTCGTGCTCTACAGCCCGTTCTTCGTGCTGTCGTGTTTCATCGGCCTGACCCGCGGCCACTCCAGCAAGGAACGCAAGCAACTGGCCTGGCGCGTGGCGATCGCCACGCTGGTGGCCAGCGTGCTGCTCTATCTGTTCGGACGGGTGATCTTCGGCGTGTTCGGCATCACCGCCGACGCCTTCCGCATCGGCGCGGGCTCGGTGCTGTTCATCTCGGCGCTGGGCATGGCCCAGGGCAAGTCGGCGGTGCAGACCGACAACGTGCAGCAGGACGTGACCATCGTGCCGCTGACCATTCCGCTGACAGTCGGCCCGGGCACCATCGGTGCGCTGCTGGTGATGGGGGTGGGCCAGCCGCACTGGGACGACAAGCTGCTGGCCATCGTCAGCATCGCCCTGGCCAGCTTCACCGTCGGCCTGGTGCTGTACCTCTCGCACCGTATCGAGCGGCTGCTCGGCGACCAGGGCCTGCAGATCGTCAGCCGCCTGATGGGGCTGTTCGTCTGTGCCCTGGCGGCGCAGATCATCTTCACCGGGATCAAGGGCTACCTGCTGCCCTGACCCCGGCTGCACTCAGGGCTTGGCGGGATACCAGCGCGGCGTGTACACCCACTGGCCGCCATCGGCACGGGGGAAGGTGCAGGTGGTCGAGGAGCCGACCAGCACCATGGTACGCATGTCGACCATCTCCGGCAGCAGCTCGCCCAGGGTCACTACCCGCAGGGTCTGGCCCGGCCGGCCGATATCACGGCCCAGCACCACCGGCGTGCCTGCGTCACGATGACGGCGTACCACCTCCAGCGCCGCACCCAGCTGATGAGGCCGGGCCTTGGAGATCGGGTTGTAGAACGCCAGCACCAGATCCGCCTGGGCCGCCAGGTCGAGGCGTTTCTCGATGATCGACCAGGGCTTGAGGTTGTCCGACAGCGACATCACGCAGAAATCATGCCCCAGCGGCGCCCCCGCTTGCGCGGCGGTGGCCAGCGAGGCCGAGACGCCGGGCAGGATCTGCAACTCGACGCGCTGCCAGGCCGGGTCGCTGGACTCGTGCAACGCCTCGAGCACTGCGGCGGCCATGGCGAACACGCCCGGATCACCCGACGACACCACCACCACCGAACGCCCCTGGGCCGCCAGCTCGAAAGCATGACGAGCGCGCTGCATCTCTTCGCGGTTGTCGGTGCAGTGCAGTACCTGATCGTCGCGGAACGGGCCGGCCATGCGCACGTAGGTTTCGTAGCCGAGCACATCCTGCGCCCGCGCCAGCTCCGCCTTGACCGCCGGTACCATCAGTTCGGCGGCACCAGGGCCCAGGCCGATCACCGCCAGGCGACCACGGCGACGGCCAACGCGGGCGATGTCGACCGGTGCCGCGGCAACGGCGTGGGCGAGCCCCACGGACGAACCTACGCGCGCGTGCGGCAATGCATCAGCCAGCATCCGCTCCAGGCTCTCGGCGGCCGGGGCGAAGCGCAGGGCGACATTCAAGGCCTGTGCAGCTTCGTGCAGGGCCGACTCCGCCATCTCGGTTTCGCTCGCCAGCAGGCAGGCCAGCGCAGGCTCGGCAATGTTCGCTCGCAGCAGCTCCTCGCGCACCTGTTGCACCAGGTCAGCGCTACCGGCTGTGACCGCCACCACCACGCAACGCGCGTGGATCAGCAGTTCGTCACGACTGGCCGGACGCAGTGCGCTGCCCACGTGGATAGTGCGTTGGGCATCTTCGCTGGCGGGCAACTGCGCGTGCTCAAGCCACGGCGCGTCGCCTTCGACACGCACCGCCTCGCCCGCCAGCAGGTCGCAGACGAAGCGCTTGCCCTGTTCCAGGTCCGCCAGTGCGTAACCCTCGGGCGGATTCAGCAGGCAGGTGCCGAAGCGCAGCTCGCCACTGGTGGTGATCGCCGCGCTGACACCCAACGCTTCACCGATCTCTCGGGCCATGACGTTGACTCCGCCCAGGCCACCGAGCAGCGGAACCACGGCGCTGCCGTCCTCGGCCACCGCCAGTACCGGTGGTTCGACGCCTTTTTCGCTCAACAGCGGCGCCAGGGTGCGAATGACGATACCCGCCGCGCACAAGGCGATGATCGGCGTGTCTTGCTGATACAGCTCACGCAGGGTGTCGCCGAAGACTGCGTAGTAACGGTCGACACCCTCCACGCGCCCTTGCAGGCCATGGATCACGGCCTGTGGATAGCATTGCTGGATACGCTGCGCGGTAGCCAGGCTGCCGGGGCCGAGAATGACGATTGCCGGTGCCTTGATCATCCCTGCCATTTCTCACCCGGCACGATGATCAGCGAGAAGTACGGCGAGGACTGCGGGTCGACCTCGTCCAGCGCGACGATCTTCTGGTTGGCCATGGTGGCCCGCTCCACGTACAGCGCACGGCTATCCAGGCCCAGCTCGCCGAGCACCTGGCGCACCTTGGGGAAGTTGCGCCCCAGCTTCATGATCACTGCCGCGTCGGCAGCAGCCAGTCGCTGTTTGAGCTCTTCATGGGGCAGCACACCGGAGAGCACGGTAAGGGTCTGGTTGCGGTACACCAACGGTGCACCGAGCACCGAGGCGCCACCGAGCATCGAGCAGACGCCCGGAATCACCTGCGCCTCGTAGCGCGAGGCCAGGCGATCGTGCAGGTACATGTAGGAGCCGTAGAAGAACGGGTCCCCTTCGCAGATCACCGCCACGTCGCGGCCGGCGTCCAGGTGCGCGGCAACCTGCAGGCTGGCTTCGTCGTAGAAGTCGCTGATCACCTGCTCGTAGGAGAGCGGCGCGGGCAGCGCCTCGGTGGTCACCGGGTACACCAGCGGCAGCAGGGTCTGTTCGGCTTGCAGGTGCGCTTCGATGATACCGAAGGCATTGCCGCGCTTGCCCTTGGCCACGAAGTACGCCACCACCGGTGCCTCGCGCAGCAGGCGCAGGGCCTTGACCGTGATCAGCTCGGGATCGCCCGGGCCCACGCCCAGGCCCAGCAGTCGTCCGCGTGCGTGCATCATTCCACCTCCGTGGCCAGGGCGTTGACCGCGGCGGCGGCCATCGCGCTGCCGCCCAGGCGGCCCTGCATGATCACGAACGGCACGCCACGGCTGTCGGCGGCGAGCATCGCCTTGGACTCGGCGGCGCCGACGAAGCCGACCGGGAAGCCGAGGATCAGCGCCGGTTTCGGTGCGCCGGCATCGAGCATTTCCAGCAGATAGAACAACGCGGTCGGCGCGTTGCCGATCACCACCACGCTGCCCTCCAGGTGCGGGCGCCACAGCTCCAGGGCCACCGCCGAACGGGTATTGCCCTCGGCCTTGGCCAGGTCCGGCACGCTCGGGTCGCGCAGGGTGCAGATCACCGGGTTGTTGGCCGGCAGGCGGGCGCGGGTGATGCCTTCGGCAACCATGTGCGCGTCGCAGAGGATCGGCGCGCCCTTGGCCAGGGCTTCGCGACCGGCGCTACCGGCGCCATCGGAGAACTGCAGGCCATCGATGGCCTCGACCATGCCGCAGGCATGGATCACGCGCACGGCGAGTTTTTCGAGATCGGCGGGGATCCGTTCGAGCCGGGCCTCCTCGCGGATGATCCGGAAGGAATTGCGATAGATCTCCTGACCATCGCGGATGTAGTCAATCATCAAGGTGCTCCGTCGGCAGGTCGAGCATGGCGCCTGCTTCTTCTGGGGTAAGGTTGGCGGCGCGCAACCTGCCGAAGCCCGGCAGGCGCGCATCGCGCAAGTAAAGGTCATAGCGGCCCGGGGCGCGGGCCAGCAGGGTCGCCGGGGCGACGTGGGCCATGGCGCAGGAACGTGGGCAGGCGGACAGGTGCACGCAGCCCGGGGCGCCATGGTGCAGCAGGGCGGCCAGGGCGATGGCGTCAGCCTTGGTGTCGGCCTGGGCCTTGGCGCAACCGCTGGAGCCGGTGCAGGCGACGACCCGCGCCAGTGGATGTTCGTTGTGGCAGAGCATGCCGGATGCCGCCAGTTGCACACGGGCGTTTTCCAGCGCGGTCGGTTCGAGGGAGGTCAGCACCAGGCTCTGCCAAGGCGTCAGGCGCAAGCTGCCATCGCCCCATTGCCGGGCGATGCGCGCGGCACTACGGAGCATTACGGGCGTCAGCCGCCCGAGGGGTGGCGCGACGCCCAGGGCCACACCCTGGCGCTGGGGCAGCACGCCCAGCCACGGGCTTGTCGTCGCCGGGCGCTGCCAGGGCATCGACGGGGTGTCGATCTGGATCGCCAGCCCTTCGAGGAAGTGCTCAACCGGGCACACCTGCAGCAATTGACGCATGCGCGACTGCTCGGGCGTCGCCAGGTCGAGGAAGCGCTCCAGCACCGCGCGCACCAGCGCCGGCCCCTGCTCCATCGGTACCGCACCCAGCGCCTGGCCATTCGACAGGCTGCTCGCGAGGCCGAACCGCAACCAGATGCGTCCTTCGTGCGGCATGGCGGACAACCACAGGTCGTGGGCGTGGTCGAGCATCGCCAGCGCTTCGCCGCCATCGAGCTGCACGGCGAACTTGGCCGAGAGCTTGTGGAACCGGGGTGTGCTTTCCAGCAGGTCGAGGATCTGCCCGGCCAATGGTCGGGTGTCGAACAGCATGGTCGGATCGAGTCCGGCCAGTGGGCTGAGCATGAGGTTGCGCACATCATCGCCCGCCGCGTCACGCGGGCCGAGCCCTGCGGCCAGCAGATGCTCGACCAGGCCGCCGTGATCCTGGCCAATGCCACGGATCTGCAGGTTGGCCCGGTTGGTCGCCTCGATCACCCCGCCGGCGAAGCGCTCGGCGGCGTCGGCCACGGCATCGGCCTGGTCGGCCAGCAGCAGGCCGCCCGGCAGCTTGATCCGGCAGATGCCACCGTCGCGCGCGGCAACGATGCGCCACAACCCCGGGCAGGCCGAGGGACGGGTCGAAACTTCGGAGGGTGGGGGCTGCGTCAAGGGGGCATCCGGCAATCGTGAAAGTGCGCTTCAGTGTAGAAGGCGCGGTATTATGCCTGCTTTGTCCGGCGGCATGAAAAGCCGGTGGTCGAACGTTCAATTTCGGGGCTGCTGTGCAGCCCTTTCGCGGCACAAGGCCGCTCCTACAGGGTTTGCGCTGCACCTGTAGGAGCGGCCTTGCGCCGCGAAAGGGGCACGTAGTGCCCCCATGCGGTATCGAAGAGGACCCAATGGCCCCCTGGCTGACAGTAATAGGCATCGGCGAAGACGGTTTCAGCGGCCTGGGCAAGCAGGCCCGGCGTGCCCTGCTATCGGCCACGCGAATCATCGGGGCCCCACGCCAGCTGGCACTGCTGCCCCGCTGCGTGACCGCCGAGCAATTGCACTGGCCCAGCCCCTTCTCCCTGGCCCCGGTCATGGCCTTGCGCGGCGAGCCCGTATGCGTACTGGCCAGCGGCGACCCGATGTTCTACGGCGTCGGCGCCAGCCTGGCGCGCCAGCTGCCCGCCGAGGAATTGCAGGTGCTGTCGATGCCCTCCTCCTGCGCCCTGGCCGCCGCCCGCCTGGGCTGGCCGTTGCAGGATGTACAGGTGGTCTCGGTGGTTGCCCGCCCACTGGCCGCGCTCAATGCCCATCTGCACAGCGGCGTGCGCCTGCTGGTGCTGAGCAACGACGAGTGCAGCCCGGCGGCCATTGCCTCGCAGCTGTGCGAACGAGGCTTCGGCCCCAGCCGTCTCCAGGTGTTCGAACACCTCGGCGGCCCCCAGGAGCGAATGCTGAGCGGCACCGCCGACGACTGGCCGCACACCGACATCGCCACGCTCAACCTGGTCGCCATCGAATGCCAGGCCTCGCCCGACACCCCACGCCTGCCGCGTGTGGCCGGCCTGCCCGACAGCGCCTTCCGTCACGACGGCCAGCTGACCAAGCGCGACGTGCGAGCGATCACCCTGGCTCGCCTGGCACCACAACCCGGTGAGCTGCTGTGGGACGTAGGTGCTGGCTGCGGCTCGATCGGCATCGAATGGATGCGCGCCCACCCCAGCTGCCGTACCCTTGCGATCGAGGCCGACGAGAGCCGACAGGGCTTTATCGAATACAACCGCGACACCCTCGGCGTGCCCGGCCTGCAACTGATTCGCGGCAAGGCCCCCGAAGCGTTGGCCGGGCTGGAGCGTCCGGACGCGATCTTCATCGGCGGCGGCGTCACCCGCAAAGGCATGCTCGACCTGTGCTGGGAGCGCCTGCTGCCGGGCGGGCGCCTGGTTGCCAACGCCGTCACCCTGCAAAGCGAGGTCGCCCTGGCGCAGTTCCGCGACCAGCATGGCGGCGAGCTGACTCGCATCCACATCGCCCACACCCAGCCTCTGGGCAGTTTCGACACCTGGCGCCAGGCCCTGCCGATCACCCTGCTCGACGTGGTGAAGCCCCTCGATGCGTGAAGAAACCCGCGAACAGCCCGCGCCGCTGCGCAGCGGCCTGACCACCGGCAGCTGCGCCACCGCCACCAGCCTGGCGGCGGCGCGCCTGCTGCTGACCGGGCAACGGCACGACGCGGTGGAGATCACCCTGCCCAAGGGCAAGGTGGTGCAGATGCGCCTGGAGTTCTGCCACCTCAAGGGTGACATGGCCGAGGCCGGTACCTTGAAGGATGCCGGCGACGATCCCGATGTCACCCACGGCGCCCTGCTCTACAGCCAGGTGCGCCTGCTCGCCGAGCCCGGCGTTCGCTTCGTCGCAGGCGCGGGCGTTGGCACCGTGACCCGCCCGGGGCTGGTGCTGGCAGTCGGTGAACCGGCCATCAACCCGGTGCCGCGCAAGATGATCAGCGACCATCTGCTGCAACTGGCCGGCGATTGCGGCTACCACGGCGGTTTCGAAGTGACGGTCAATGTCCAGGGCGGCGAGCAGTTGGCCCTGAAGACCATGAACCCGCGCCTGGGCATCCTCGGCGGGCTGTCGATCCTGGGCACCAGCGGCATCGTCCGGCCGTTCTCCTGCTCGGCCTACATCGCCTCGATCCACCAGGGCATCGACGTCGCCCACACCAACGGCTACACCCACATCGCCGCCTGCACCGGCAACGCCAGCGAAGACACCATGCGCCGTGTCTACAACCTGCCGGAGATCGCCCTGATCGAGATGGGCGACTTCGTCGGCGCCGTGCTCAAGCACCTGCGCAAGGTACCCGTGCCGCGCCTCACGCTATGCGGCGGCTTCGGCAAGATCAGCAAGCTGGCGGCCGGGCACATGGACCTGCACAGCCGCCACTCCAGCATCGACCTGCCACAGCTCGCGGGCTGGGCGGCGGCGATTGGCGCGGACACCGCGCTGCAACAGGCGATCATCACCGCCAATACCAGCCAGCAGGCCCTCGCACTTGCTCATGCTGCCGGCATCGCCCTCGGTGACGAGGTGTGCCGCCACGCCCTGGTCTTCGCCCGTAGCGTGGTGCCGGCCCAGGTGCAGGTGGAAGTGTTCGCCATCGACCGCCAGGGCGGCATCGTCGGCAAGGCAGGTGTGGCATGAAGGGGCGCATCCTGCTGCTCGGCGGCGTCACCGAAGCCCTGGCCATTGCTCGCCAGCTGGGTCCTCAGCACGTCTATAGCCTCGCCGGTATCGGCCGTGTACCACAGGACCTGACGTGCCAGGTGCGGGTCGGTGGTTATGGCGGTGCCGAAGGCCTGGCCGACTACCTGCGCGAAACAGGCATCGACCTGCTGATCGACGCCACCCACCCCTACGCCGCGCAGATCAGCCGCAACGCCGCCCTCGCAGCGCGCAGCGCCGGCATTCCCTGCTGGGCCCTGCGCCGCCCGGCGTGGCAGGCGCAGGCTGGGGACGACTGGCGCGAAGTCAAGGACTGGGCCGGGCTGATCGAGGCGCTGACCCCGTTCGAGCGCCCCTTGTTCACGCTGGGTCGTGAACCCTTGCAACATCAGGACGAAATTCCACCACACCAGTTCTGGACCCTGCGCGCGCTCGAGGCGTGTCCCGCCAATGAACGCTGCGAGGTGATCGGTGCTCGCGGGCCGTTCCTCATCGACGACGAACGTGCCCTGTTCGAACGTCGGCGGATCGATGTGCTGGTCAGCAAGAACAGCGGCAGCACGGCTACCGAGCCGAAGCTGGAAGTGGCGCGGGAGCGCGGGATTCCAGTACTGGTGCTCAAGCGGCCGGTGCTGCCGGAGGCGGATCGGGCGTTTCAAGATGCAGGGTTACTGCTGGAGGCGCTCGGCCTGTCCAAGGCCTGACCTCGCTACGTATATCCCATTGACATATCCATTCCCGGAATTAAACTCCGGACATACATTTGCGCTTTCAAGGAGGCCCATCATGGAGCAAGGTGCAGTCTTCAAAAGCAACCGCAGCCAGGCTATCCGTATGCCCAAAGCCCTCGCCCTTCCAGAAGACGTCACCCGCGTGGACATCGTCGCGGTGGGCCGTTCCCGTATCATTTCGCCTGCCGGCGAAAGCTGGGACAGCTGGTTCGAGGGTGACGATGTGAGTGCGGACTTCATGGCAAGCAGGGAACAGCCAGCCGACCAGGAGCGCGAAGGATTCTGATGCTCAGGTACATGCTCGATACCAACATCTGCATTTTCACCATCAAGAACAAGCCACAGGTAGTGCGCGAGGCATTCAATCGCTACCACGGCCAGTTGGCTATCAGCACGGTAACCCTGATGGAGTTGATCTACGGTGCGGAGAAATCCGCCGCGCCGGTACGTAACCTGGCCATTGTCGAGGGGTTCGCCGCACGGCTCGATGTGCTTGACTACGACATTCAGGGCGCAGCTCACACCGCGCAGCTACGTGCGGAGCTGGCCAAGGCCGGCACGCCCATCGGCCCCTACGACAGAATGATTGCCGGCCACGCCCGCGCTCGTGGCCTCACGCTGGTGACCAACAACCTGCGCGAGTTCCAGCGTGTTCCGGGGTTGCGTGTGGAAGACTGGGTGTCACACCCACGCTGACGGTCACGAGATGGCCCTGTGCCTTGATCCTGCCGTAGAATCACCTCTCCCCTTCTGGAAGGCTCCACCCATATGGAAATGCAATGGTGGATCTGGCTCGTCTTCGGCGTGGCCCTGATCCTGCTGGAACTGGTGCTCCCCACCTTCTTCATCCTCTGGTTCGGCGTCGGTGCCGTGCTGGTGTCGCTCGTCTCGCTGCTCGCCCCCAGCCTGCAACTCGATATGCAGGGCCTGCTGTGGGTGGTGTTCTCATCGATCACCACCGTGCTCTGGTTCAAGGTGTTCCGCCGCAAGAAGCCGGACGTGCGCTGGACCGCCGACAGCGTGATCGGTGAGGTCGGCCTGCTGACCGCCAACGTGTCGCAGTTCCAGAAAGGCCGGGTACGCTTTCAGAAACCGATCCTCGGCAACGAGGAATGGACTTGCGTCTCGGACAATGAAATTCCCGCCGGCGAGCGCGTGCGCCTGGCCGCCATCGAAGGCAACACCGCCCGGGTCACCCGGGCCTGAATCCGCACTAAAAGGAAGTTCGCAAGCATGACCAGCCTCATCGTCGTCGGCACCCTCGCCGCATTCGTCCTGATCACCGTGTTCAAGGGGGTGCGCATCGTGCCCCAGGGCGAGGAATGGATCGTCGAGCGCCTGGGCCGCTACCACAGCACCCTCAAGCCGGGCCTGAACATCGTCATTCCGTACATGGACGTGGTCGCCTACCGCCTGCCGACCAAGGACATCATCCTCGACGTGCAGCAGCAGGAGATCATCACCAAGGACAACGCGGTGATCGTCGCCAACGCCCTGTGTTTCGCCAAGGTGGTCGACCCGCAGAAGGCCTCGTACGGCGTGCAGAACTTCTCGTTCGCCGTCACCAGCCTGACCATGACCTCGCTGCGCGCCATCGTCGGCGCCATGGACCTGGACGAGGCGCTGTCCAGCCGCGAGCAGATCAAGGCGCGCCTGCGCGAAGCGATGTCCGAGCAGACCGAAGACTGGGGCGTGACCGTGCGCTCGGTGGAGATCCAGGACATCAAGCCCTCGCCGAGCATGCAGACCGCCATGGAACGCCAGGCGGCCGCCGAGCGTGAGCGTAAAGCTGATGTGACCCGCGCCGAAGGCAACAAGCAGGCGGCGATTCTCGAAGCCGAGGCACGCCTGCAGGCGGCCAAGCTGGATGCCGAGGCCCAGGTCAACCTGGCCGAGGCGTCGGCGCGGGCGATCACCCTGGTCAAGGAAGCGGTGGGCAGCGAGACCGTGCCGGCCATGTACCTGCTGGGTGAGCGGTATATCGGGGCGATGGAGAATCTGGCGGGTAGCGACAATGCCAAGGTGGTGGTGCTGCCGGCAGATCTGCAGGAGACCGTGCGTGGGCTGATGGGGCGTGGCAAGGCCTGATACCCCAGCCCTGCGCGAGCGGGCATCGTGGGAGCGGGCTTGCCCCGCGATAGGGCCCGCCCAGGCAACATCATTCCCAGGCCTGGCCCTATCGCGGGGCAAGCCCGCTCCCACGAACCCGCGCCTCTGGCACGACATGCTCTGCCCCAGGTGCGGCACTTCACCGCACCCCGGCTTTTTTACCTATACTCCGCCGTACAATAGCCATCACGATTCCTGACCGGATCTCTCCATGCCCCCACGTCGGCACATCGCCTGGATAGCCTGCTTCGCAGTGCTGTTCAACCTGCTGGCCATGCCGCTGTCCTCTGCCGCGCCCAAGGGCCCGGCCGAACAGCTGCTGTGGGGGGCTTTCTGTTCCAGCATGGCCAACAAGGCCAAGGTCGATGTCCAGGCCCTGGCCAAGATCGACCTGGGGACGCAAAGCGACGACAGCGCCAGCATGATGAACTGCTGGTGCTGCCTGGGCGCGGCGCCTTTGCTGGCCCTACCCGGCTACCCGCCGCAGTTGCACAACCCTCCCGTGCAGCCGGCAAGCCACCCACAACACCTCGCCGACTACCAACCCACGCCGCGCCAACTCTGGCCCGCGCTCAATCCCCGTGCCTCTCCGCTGGTCTGAGTTCACTACGCTGTCCTTCAGAACCTGAACAGACCGGAGACTCACCCATGCTCAAGCAAGCCCTCGTCCTGGCCGCCCTGCTGCTGCCCGGCGCCTACGCCACCGCCCACGAGTACAGCGTCGGCGACCTGCATATCGCCCACCCCTGGTCGCTGGAGCTGCCGCCGAACGCGCCCAACGTGGCGGCCTACTTTGTCGTGCACAACAACGGCAAGGCCGATGACCGCCTGCTTTCGGTGAAAAGCCCCATCACCGACGACGCCCAGTTGCATGAGCATGTGATGAGCGCCGCCGGCGCCATGAAGATGCAACATGTGCCAAGCGTGTTGGTCCCGGCCGGCAAGGATGTGGTGTTCGCCCCCAGCGCCTACCACGTGATGATCATGCAACCCAAGGACCGCAGCCTGCTGACCGACGGCAAGCGCTTCCCGCTGACCCTGCACTTCGAAAAAGCCGGTGACGTCACTGTCGACGTCGCGGTGCAGAAGCAGCCACCGGCCGAGCAGGCCGCGGCGCACGAGCACGCGCACTGACCTGATCGACTGACTGGCGCTCGCCATGAGCCTGCCGCGCTACAGCTCCGCCCGCACTACCCGCCCTGATTGCAGGCGCGTCGGTGGCGGCTGGCTGAGCCTGTTCGCCATGTGGATGATCTTCATCGGCCCGCTGGTTTCCCAGTCGATGCCGATGGAGCACCACGCCGGCATGTCCATGCCCATGGACATGTCGATGAGCATGCCCATGGCGCACGGTCACGACGAGCACCACGGCCACGGCAACGATGGCCAGCTGCATGTGATGTGGGAGAAGTGCGGCTACTGCAGCCTGCTGTTCAACTGCCCCGCCCTGCCCCAAAGCCTCAGCCCGCTCAGCGCAGGCTGCGCCCCCCCACCCACCCACCTCACCGTCGCCACGCGCCAGGGCCATGCCCGGCAGGCTGTATTCCCCGGCGCCCGCAGCCGCGCACCGCCCCGTTCGATCGTCGTATGAACACAACACGCTAAATGCCCGAAGCCAGGAGGCTTCGCGCTGACTCACGACTGATCGACTGGAATCATTATGTCCGGCTGCACCCCTGTTTTTGCCCTTTCCCTGCGTGGCACCGTCGCCATGCTCTGCGGCTCGCTGCTCGCGCCACTGGCCTTCGCCGCCGAAACTGGCCATGAAGGCCATGTGCACGACCCGGCCGAGCTGAGCCCGACGGTGATCACCGCCATCGCCCCGAGCTCGCCACTGACCGTGGTCACCAACCCCAAGGACCCGCGCCAACCCGTGCCCGCCAGCGACGGCGGCGACTACCTCAAGACCATCCCCGGCTTCTCGGTGATCCGCGCCGGCGGCACCAATGGCGACCCGGTGCTGCGCGGCATGTTCGGCTCGCGCCTGAACATCCTCACCAACGGCGGCATGATGCTCGGCGCCTGCCCCGGCCGTATGGACGCCCCGACCTCGTACATCTCGCCGGAAACCTACGACCGCCTCACCGTGATCAAAGGCCCGCAAAGCGTAATCTGGGGCCCAGGCGGCTCCGCTGGCACCATCCTCTTCGAGCGTGAACCGGAGAAGTTCGGCGAGCTGGGCAGCCGGGTCAACGGCAGTGTGCTGGCCGGCTCCAATGGCCGCTTCGACAAGGTGCTCGACGCCGCGGCCGGCGGTTCGCTCGGCTATGTGCGCTTCATCGGCAACCAGTCGCACTCGGACGACTTCGAGGACGGCAACGGCGACACCGTGCCGTCGCGCTGGGACAAGTGGAACGGCGATGTCTCGGTTGGTTGGACCCCGGACGCCGACACCCTGCTCGAACTGACCGCCGGCAAGGGCGACGGCGAGGCCCGTTCCGCCGGGCGCGGCATGGACGGCTCGCAGTTCAAGCGCGAAAGCCTGGGGCTGCGCTTCGAGAAGTCCAACCTCGGCGAGGTGCTCGACAAGGTCGAGGCGCAGGTCTACTACAACTACGCCGACCACGTGATGGACAACTACACCCTGCGCACCCCGTCGGGCGCCGGCATGATGGGGATGCCCATGGTCAGCAACGTCGACCGCCGCACGATGGGCGCGCGGATCAAGGCCACCTGGCGCTGGGCCGACGTGCAGTTGACCAGCGGCATCGACGCGCAGACCAACGAGCACCGCCAGCGTGGCGGCATGGGCGTCAACGCGCACAAGGGCCAGCCCTGGACCAAGGATGCCGACTTCCACAACTACGGCGCCTTCGGCGAACTCACCTGGTATGCGACCGGCGAAGACCGCCTGGTCACCGGCGCCCGCCTGGACCGCGCTTCGGCCCGAGACTTCCGCAAGGGCAGCGCCACTGAAGGCGATACCCGCGCCGACACCCTGCCCAGCGGCTTCGTGCGCTACGAGCACGACCTGGCGGCGATCCCGGCCACCACCTACATCGGCCTCGGCCACACCCAGCGCTTCCCCGACTACTGGGAGCTGTTCTCGCCCAAGCGTGCCCCGGCCGGTTCGGTGAACGCCTTCGACGGTATCAAGCCGGAGAAGACCACCCAACTCGACTTCGGCATCCAGTACCGCGACGAGCGCCTGGAAGCCTGGGCTTCGGGTTATGTCGGGCAGGTCCGCGACTACATCCTGTTCGACTACCAGCGCAACATGATGGGCTCGCTCACCTCCCAGGCACAGAACATCGACGCCCGCATCATGGGCGGCGAACTGGGCGCGGCCTACAAGCTGACCGAAAACTGGAAGGCCGACGCCACCCTGGCCTACGCATGGGGCAAGAACAGCAGCGACGGCAAGGCCCTGCCACAGATGCCACCGCTGGAAAGCCGCCTGGGGCTGACCTACAGCCGCGACACCTGGAGCGTCGGCGCCCTGTGGCGCCTGGTGGCCGAGCAGAACCGCATCGCCCAGAACCAGGGCAATGTGGTCGGCAAGGACTACGACACCAGCTCAGGCTTCGGCGTGTTCTCGCTCAACGGCGCCTACAAGATCAACAACAACCTCAAGCTCAGCGCGGGCGTCGACAACCTGTTCGACAAGGCCTACGCCGAGCACCTGAACCTGGCCGGGAACGCCGGGTTCGGCTACCCGGCCAACGCCACGGACCCGGTGAACGAGCCAGGCAGGACCTTCTGGACCAAGGTCGACTTCAGCTTCTGACAACAACAAACGGGCGCGGGACCTGACCGCGCCCACTTGAGGTCTACGGGAGGCTCCCATGAGCAAACCAAACGTTTCCTTCTACAACCTTGCGTGGCGCTGGCATTTCTATGCCGGACTGTTCGTGGCGCCGTTCATGATCCTGCTGGCGATCACCGGGATCATCTACCTGTTCAAGCCGCAGCTCGACCCGCTGATGTACCGCGAGCTGATGGTGGTCGAGGCCGGCCATCACCGACAGGGCGCCGATACGTTGCTGGCCAACGTACGCCAGGCTTATCCACAGGGTCAGGTGGGGCAGTACCTGCCATCGGTGAGCGCCGAGCGCAGCGCACAGTTCGTCGTACATGACGGCGGGCGCGAGCTGAACGTGTTCGTCGATCCGTACAGCGGCAAGGTGCTGGGCGCGCAGGACGGCAAGCAAAACCTGCAGGCCATTGCCCGTGCCCTGCATGGCGAACTGATGGTCGGCACGGTCGGTGACCGGCTGGTGGAACTGGCGGCCGGCTGGGGCATCGTCCTGGTCGTGTCCGGCCTCTATTTGTGGTGGCCACGCGGGCGCAACAGCGCGGGCGTGCTGTGGCCACGCCTGAGCGCACGCGGCCGGGTGCTGTGGCGCGACCTGCATGCTGTTACAGGATTCTGGGGCTCAGCCCTGCTGCTGTTGATGCTGATCAGCGGCATGACCTGGACCGGGCTATGGGGCAAGCAGTATGCCGACCTATGGAACCGGTTCCCGGCGGCCATGTGGAATGATGTGCCCAAGTCAGATAAAGAGGCACGCGAACTGAATGAAGCCCACCGCCAGACCGTGCCGTGGGCCATGGAGAACACCCCGATGCCGGTGTCCGGCGCCCATGCCGAGCATGCCGGGCACCACATGATGGATCACGCCCCCGCCGCGCCCCAGGTGAGCCTGCAGCAGGTCGAGAACATCGCCAATCTGCGCGAGGTCGAGCCGGGCTACAGCATCACCCTGCCGACCAGTGCCGAAGGAGTGTTCACCATTGCGGTGTTCGCCGACGATCCGCGTAACGATGCCACCCTGCATGTGGACCAGTACACCGGACAGGTGCTAGCCGATGTGCGCTGGCAGGACTACAGCCCGGTGGCGCGTGCCACGGAGCTGGGGGTGATGCTGCACGAAGGGAAGATGTTCGGGCCGTTGAACCAGATCGTCATCCTGCTGGTGTGCCTGATGATCCTGCTGGGGTCGGTGAGTGGGCTGGTGATGTGGTGGAAGCGCAAGCCGGCTGGTGGGCTGGGGGTGCCGCCGCTGCGCCATGACCTGCCGCGCTGGAAGATGGCCGTGGGGGTGATGGTGGTGCTAGGCGTTGCCTTCCCGCTGGTGGGGATTTCGATGGTGGTGATGTGGGTGGTGGATAGTCTGGTTGTGAGACGCCGGGTCATGGTTCGAGCCTGATATCGCAATCGCGGGGCAAGCCCGCTCCCACGCCAATCTCACAGGGCTGGCGTGGGAGCGGGCTTGCCCCGCGATGAGGCCGGCACCAACAACCATTGATTCCCGTCATGTCGAGCACCGCGCTGCACCGCCAAGATCGTGCCGATCTGCCGCACCCGCGATCGGAACGCGACGTGATAGCCTACTCGGCTTTCGCTCACAAAAAGACTGACCCTCAATGGAATGCAGCCTATGACCCGGACCTCCCAGACACCCTCCGAAGAGCAGCACCTGCAACGCAACCTGACCAACCGCCACATCCAGCTCATCGCCATCGGCGGCGCCATCGGCACCGGCCTGTTCATGGGCTCGGGCAAGACCATCAGCCTGGCCGGCCCGTCGATCATCTTCGTCTACATGATCATCGGCTTCATGCTGTTCTTCGTCATGCGCGCCATGGGCGAGCTGCTGCTGTCGAACCTCAACTACAAGTCGTTCATCGATTTCTCCGCCGACCTGCTCGGCCCCTGGGCCGGCTACTTCACCGGCTGGACCTACTGGTTCTGCTGGGTGGTCACCGGCATCGCCGACGTGGTGGCGATCGCCGCCTACACGCAATTCTGGTTCCCGGACCTTCCGCAGTGGATACCGGCGCTGAGCTGCGTGGCCCTGCTGCTGTCGCTGAACCTGGTGACGGTGAAGATGTTCGGTGAAATGGAGTTCTGGTTCGCCCTGATCAAGATCATCGCCATCATGGGCCTGGTCGCCACCGGCCTGTACATGGTCATCACCGGCTTCCAATCGCCAGCAGGCCATACCGCCACCCTGGCCAACCTGTGGAATGACGGCGGTATGTTCCCCAACGGCCTGCTCGGTTTCTTCGCCGGCTTCCAGATCGCCGTGTTCGCCTTCGTCGGCATCGAGCTGGTAGGCACCACCGCCGCCGAGGCGAAGAACCCCGAGCGCACCCTGCCGCGGGCGATCAACTCGATCCCGATCCGCATCATCGTGTTCTACGTGCTGGCGCTGATCGCGATCATGGCCGTGACTCCATGGCGTGACGTGGTGCCGGGCAAGAGCCCGTTCGTCGAGCTGTTCGTGCTGGCCGGCCTGCCGGCGGCGGCGAGCATCATCAACTTCGTGGTGCTCACCTCGGCGGCCTCGTCGGCCAACAGCGGCGTGTTCTCCACCAGCCGCATGCTGTTCGGCCTGGCCCAGGAGGGTGATGCGCCCAAGGCGTTCGAGAAACTCTCGCGCCGCGCGGTACCGGCCAACGGCCTGTACTTCTCCTGCACCTGCCTGCTGCTGGGCGCGGTGCTGATCTACCTGGTACCCAATGTGATCGAAGCCTTCACCCTGGTGACGACGGTGTCGGCGGTGCTGTTCATGTTCGTGTGGACGCTGATCCTGCTGTCGTACCTGAGCTACCGCAAACAGCGCGCGGCGCTGCATGAGCAGTCCACCTACAAGATGCCGGGCGGGCGTTTCATGTGCTATGTGTGCCTGGTGTTCTTCGCCGGCATTCTGGTGCTGTTGAGCCTGGAAGCGGATACGCGCTCGGCGCTGGTGGTGACGCCGATCTGGTTTGTGATTCTGGCGGTGACCTATCAGTTTGTGCGCAGCAGGCGTCAGCCGCGTGCGGCGGTGCGTGAAGCCTCTAATAACTGATCCGGCCAATGGGGCCGCTGCGCGGCCCTTTCGCGGCACAAGGCCGCTCCTACAGATGATCGCGCTCCCCCTGTGTAGGAGCGGCCTTGTGCCGCGAAAGGGCTGCAAAGCAGCCCCAGGGCTAACCCTGCTCCAACCCCTCAAGCACCGCCTCGGCCAACGCCAGGCCTTTCTCCAGCGAGTTCTCGGTCGCCGTCAGCAAACTGCGCAACGGCTCCCCGGCCTTCTCCAATGCGGCAGCATTGGTCTCATACGCCGCCTTCAACGCCGCCACGGCGCACACCAGCGCATCCTCGCTATCAACGCCAGCACGTACCGAGAGAATCGGATCATGGGCGTGATTGCAGGTGCCGAAGTGGGAACAAGCGGTGACGGGACGTGATTTGCGGGGACTGTGGTTGACCAGCGATTCCTGGTTCATGGCTGCACCTCTCGATGAAAGGTGGCGATCTCGACAAATGCGAACGGTGGATCTGGAACGATCTTCTTGAGCATGGTGCATCTCCTTGCAGCTCTCTCTTTTAGAAGCTCCGCGCCCATACGCCAGGATGGGTGAGCGAAGCCGTGCGAGGTTGGCGTGCCGGCAGAGAGAACCGGTGAGCCCGAAGGCTCCCCCACACGACTCCGCCCATAACGGGTGCAGCCATGCAGAACACCGCCGCAAGGTGCGCCAGTGCTCGATCTCTCTGAATACGGGACGCCAATCCCGAACCGCAGAAACTACTGCGGTGCGGCACGGTACTCAAGTACCGCTTATGTGTCAAAAGTGTTCATCGCCCCCGGCCCCAATCCTGTGCAGGCCCAACCTGCAAGCACCATCCTGGCCCCTCCCTACGCCCCGATTCGTCGCACAACCGCTCTATCACGCACTTTCCATCGCTCGGCACAGCCTTTGCACTCTCCGACCTGGCCAACACCCACCATCACATCGGAGTGAGCACATGAAGCGACGCAGTCTGATCAAGGCCTTCACCCTCAGCGCATCGATCGCCGCGATGGGCCTGAGCTGGAGCATCCAGGCCGCCGAGACCATCAAGGTCGGCATCCTGCATTCGCTGTCGGGGACCATGGCGATTTCCGAGACTTCGCTCAAGGACATGGCGCTGATGACCATCGACGAGATCAACGCCAAGGGCGGGGTCAACGGCAAGCAGCTTGAGGCGGTGGTGGTGGACCCGGCGTCCAACTGGCCGCTGTTCGCCGAGAAGAGCCGCCAGTTGCTGACCCAGGACAAGGTGGCGGTGGTGTTCGGCTGCTGGACCTCGGTGTCGCGCAAGTCGGTGCTGCCGGTGTTCGAGGAGCTCAACGGCCTGCTGTTCTACCCGGTGCAGTACGAGGGTGAGGAGATGTCGCCGAACGTGTTCTACACCGGCGCTGCGCCCAACCAGCAGGCGATCCCGGCGGTGGAATACCTGATGAGCGAGGACGGCGGCAGCGCCAAGCGCTTCTTCCTGCTGGGCACCGACTACGTCTACCCGCGCACCACCAACAAGATCCTGCGCGCCTTCCTGCACAGCAAGGGCGTGGCCGACAAGGACATCGAAGAGGTCTACACGCCGTTCGGTCACGCCGATTACCAGACCATCGTCGCCAACATCAAGAAGTTCTCGGCTGGCGGCAAGACGGCGGTCATTTCCACGGTCAACGGCGACTCCAACGTGCCGTTCTACAAGGAGCTGGCCAACCAGGGGCTGAAGGCCACCGACGTGCCGGTGGTGGCGTTCTCGGTGGGTGAAGAGGAGCTGCGCGGCATCGACACCAAGCCGCTGGTGGGCCACCTGGCGGCGTGGAACTACTTCGAGTCTGTGGATAACCCGGTGAACCAGAAGTTCGTCGCCAACTGGAAGGCCTACGCCAAGGCCAAGGGCCTGCCGGGGGCCGACAAGGCGGTGACCAACGACCCGATGGAAGCCACCTACGTGGGCATCCACATGTGGGCGCAGGCGGCGCAGAAGGCCGGCAGCACCGATGTGGACAAGGTGCGCGAGGCGCTGGCCGGGCAGAGCTTCAAGGCGCCGTCGGGCTTCACCCTGACCATGGACAAGAGCAACCACCACCTGCACAAGCCGGTGATGATCGGCGAGATCCAGGATGACGGGCAGTTCAGTGTGGTGTGGCAGACCGAGGAGCCGCTGCGGGCGCAGCCTTGGAGCCCGTTCATTCCGGGGAATGACAAGCGGCCGGACTATGCAGTGAAGGGCAACTGACGCTATCGCGGGGCAAGCCCGCTCCCACGCCGATCTCGTCAGCTAGCAGATCTCGTCAGCTAATGGTGGGTGGCGTGGGAGCGGGCTTGCCCCGCGATGAATCCACCGCAGATTTCCAGGATTGCCCGCATGATCAGACTCCTGCTCACACTACTGCTGCTATTGCCCCTGGCCACCCAAGCCAGCGAGGGCGAATTCTTTCTCAGCGCCAAACCCGCCGAGCAAGCCCGCCTGCTCGAAACCTGGGCCGCGCAACCTGATGCCGCCCGCCTGCCGCTGCTGGACAACCTGCGCCAGGGCCGCATCGCCGAAAACGACACCCGCAAACTGCGCCTGAACAACCGCCTGCGCGGCCTGATCAACAACGCCCTGGCCAGCCATCAACTGCTCAGCGACCAAGCCAACGTGCGCCTGGCCGCCGCCCAGCAACTGCAGAAAACCGCGCAACCCGCGCAAATGGCCTTCCTCGACCGCCGCTTCGCCAGCGAACCGGACGCCGCCGTGCACGCGGCCCTGGGCCTGGCCCTGGCCAACCTGCAACTGGGCGCCAGCGAGCCCGCGGTACGCCTGGCAGCCGTGCGTCTGCTCGGTGAAACCGGCGACCCGCTGGCCCGCACCCGCCTCGAAGCCCTTCTGCAACCCGACGCGGAAACCGACGCCGCCGTACGCACCGCCGCCGAAACCAGCCTGGCACAGGTGCAGCGCAAGCTGCTGGTCGGTGAATTGCTCGGCCAGGCCTTCAGCGGCCTGTCACTGGGCTCGATCCTGCTGCTGGCGGCGCTGGGCCTGGCGATCACTTTCGGCCTGTTGGGGGTGATCAACATGGCCCACGGCGAAATGCTGATGCTCGGCGCCTACAGCACCTACATGGTCCAGGTACTGCTGCAACGCTATGCCCCGGGCGCCATCGAGTTCTATCCGCTGATCGCCCTGCCGGTGGCCTTCTCCGTCAGCGCGGGCGTCGGCATGGCCCTGGAGCGCACCGTGATCCGCCACCTATATGGCCGGCCGCTGGAAACCCTGCTGGCGACATGGGGCATCAGCCTGATCCTGATCCAGGCCGTGCGGCTGATCTTCGGCGCGCAGAACGTCGAGGTGAGCAACCCGGCCTGGTTGTCCGGCGGCATCCAGGTGCTGCCCAACCTGGTGCTGCCGTACAACCGCCTGGTGATCATCGGCTTCGCCCTGGCGGTGGTGCTGCTCACCTGGTTGCTGCTCAACCGCACGCGGCTGGGCCTGAACGTGCGCGCCGTCACCCAGAACCGCAACATGGCGGCCTGCTGCGGGGTGTCCACCGGGCGCGTCGACATGCTCGCCTTCGGCCTCGGCTCCGGCATCGCCGGGCTTGGCGGCGTGGCCCTGAGCCAGGTCGGCAACGTGGGGCCGGACCTGGGCCAGAGCTACATCATCGACTCGTTCCTGGTGGTGGTGCTCGGCGGCGTCGGCCAACTGGCCGGCAGCCTGTGGGCGGCCTTCGGGCTGGGTATCGCCAACAAACTGCTGGAGCCGCAGATCGGTGCGGTGCTGGGCAAGATCCTCATCCTTGCGCTGATCATTCTGTTCATCCAGAAGCGCCCGCAAGGCCTGTTCGCCCTCAAGGGACGGGTAATCGACTGATGAACCAGCCATTGATTGTCACTGCCACGCGCAAGGCCGGCACCCGGGTGTCGCTGGCCGTCGGCGCCGTTGTCGTCCTGGTGCTGCTGGCCCTGCCGCTGCTGTCGCTGCTGCCCGACGGGCACTCCTTGCAGGTCTCGGCCTATACCCTGACCTTGGTCGGCAAGATCCTCTGCTACGCCATCGTCGCCCTGGCCCTGGACCTTGTGTGGGGCTATGCCGGGCTGCTGTCGCTGGGCCACGGCCTGTTCTTCGCCCTGGGCGGCTATGCCATGGGCATGTACCTGATGCGCCAGGCGGCCGGCGATGGGCTGCCGGGGTTCATGACCTTCCTGTCGTGGAGCGAGCTGCCCTGGTACTGGGCCGGCACCCAGTATTTCGCCTGGGCGCTGTGCCTGGTGGTGCTGGCGCCGGGGTTGCTGGCGCTGGTGTTCGGCTTCTTCGCCTTCCGCTCGCGGATCAAGGGCGTGTACTTCTCGATCATGACCCAAGCCCTGACCTTCGCCGGCATGCTGCTCTTCTTCCGCAACGAGACCGGTTTTGGCGGCAACAACGGCTTCACCAATTTCCGCACCATCCTAGGTTTCGACATCACCGCCCAGGGCACCCGGGCCGCGCTGTTCCTGCTCACGGTCGGCCTGCTGCTGGGCAGCCTGTTCCTGTGCTGGCGCCTGACCCAGAGCAAGTTCGGTCGCCTGCTCACCGCCGTACGCGATGCGGAAAACCGCCTGATGTTCTGCGGTTACGACCCACGCGGCTTCAAGCTGCTGGTGTGGGTGCTCAGCGCCGTGCTGTGCGGCCTGGCCGGGGCGCTGTATGTGCCGCAAGTGGGCATCATCAACCCCAGCGAAATGTCGCCGACCAACTCCATCGAGGCCGCCGTGTGGGTAGCCCTGGGAGGGCGCGGCACGCTGATCGGACCGCTGCTTGGCGCCGGCCTGGTCAATGGCATGAAGAGCTGGTTCACCGTGGCGTTCCCCGAGTACTGGCTGTTCTTCCTCGGTGCGCTGTTCATCCTCGTCACCCTGTACCTGCCCAAGGGCGTGGTCGGCCTTGTGAAGAAAAGGAGCCAGCCATGAGAAGCGTGCCCCCGGTGCATCCGGAATTCATGCTGGAACCGATATTCGACCAGATCGGCAGCGGTCGCGAGGCCATTGGCCTCGGTCGGCGCCGCGAGGCCGGGCTCGACACCCGCCACGGCACGGTGCTGAGCCTGGAGGGCATCAGCGTCAGCTTCGATGGCTTCAAGGCGCTCAACGACCTGAACCTGTACATCGGCGTCGGCGAGCTGCGCTGCATCATCGGCCCCAACGGCGCCGGCAAGACCACCATGATGGATGTGATCACCGGCAAGACTCGGCCCGACACAGGTACCGCGTTTTTCGGCGACACCCTCGACCTGACCCGCATGAGCGAGTGCCAGATAGCTCAGGCCGGCATTGGCCGCAAGTTCCAGAAGCCCACGGTGTTCGAGGCGCTGACGGTATTCGAGAACCTGGAGCTGGCGCTCAAGGCCGACAAGTCGGTGTGGGCTAGCCTGGTGGCACGGTTGTCCGGCGAACAGCGCCAGCGCATCGAGGAAGTCCTGGCCACCCTGCGCCTGCTGCCCCTGGCCCAGCGCCAGGCGGGGTTGTTGTCCCATGGGCAGAAACAGTTCCTGGAGATCGGCATGCTGCTGGTGCAGGAGCCGAGGTTGCTGCTGCTCGACGAGCCGGTGGCGGGGATGACCGATGCCGAGACCGAATTCACCGCCGAGCTGTTTCGTTCGTTGGCGGGTCGGCATTCGCTGATGGTGGTGGAGCATGACATGGGCTTCGTCGGCAGCATCGCCGACCATGTGACGGTGCTGCACCAGGGCAGCGTGCTGGCGGAAGGGTCGCTGGCGCAGGTGCAGGAGGATGAGCGGGTGGTCGAGGTGTATCTCGGTAGATAGGCCTGCGAGGGTTGCGTGGGAGCGGGCTTGCCCCGCGATGGCGCCAGCCCGGCCAACATCACTTCCAGGCCTGACGCCATCGCGGGGCAAGCCCGCTCCCACGCTCAAATCAAACAAGGGCACAACATGCTGAAAATCGACACCCTGCACCAATACTACGGCGGCAGCCACATCCTGCGCGGCCTGTCCTTCGAGGCCAAGGTCGGCGAGGTCACCTGCCTGCTGGGCCGCAACGGCGTGGGCAAGACCACCCTGCTGCGCTGCCTGATGGGCCTGCTGCCGGCCCGCGAGGGCCGCATGGAATGGGAAGGCAAACCGATCACCACGCTCAAGCCCCAGCAAAGGGTCCACGCCGGCATCGCCTACGTGCCCCAGGGCCGCGAGATCTTCCCGCGCCTGAGCGTCGAGGAAAACCTGCTGATGGGCCTGTCGCGCTTCCCCGCCCGCGAGGCACGTGAAGTGCCGGCCTTCATCTACGAACTGTTCCCGGTGCTGGAGCAGATGAAACAACGCCGTGGCGGCGACCTCTCCGGTGGCCAGCAGCAACAGCTGGCCATCGGCCGTGCCCTGGCCAGCCGCCCTCGCCTGCTGATCCTCGACGAGCCCACCGAAGGCATCCAGCCGTCGGTGATCAAGGAGATCGGCGCGGTGATCCGCAAGCTCGCCGACCGGGGCGACATGGCCATCCTGCTGGTGGAACAATTCTACGACTTCGCCGAGGAGCTGGCCGACCAGTATTTGGTCATGGCCCGCGGCGAAATCGTCCAGCGCGGCCGGGGTGAAAACATGCAGGCCGAAGGTGTGCGCGGCCTGGTTACCATTTAATCTGCAACCACTTCCCTTGCGAGACGCTGTCATGAGTTACCAGATCCGCGACGCCCTGATCAACGACGTGCCGGGCATCCTCGACATCTACAACGACGCCGTGGCCAACACCACGGCGATCTGGAACGAAACCCCGGTTGACCTGGGCAACCGCCTGACCTGGTTCGAGGCCCGCGCGCAGCAGGGCTACCCGATCCTGGTGGCGGTGGACGACAGCGGCGTGCTGGGCTATGCCTCATTTGGCGACTGGCGGCCGTTCGAGGGTTTCCGGCATACCGTCGAGCACTCGGTGTACGTGCGTGGCGACCAACGCGGCAAGGGCCTGGGCCCCGTCCTGATGGAAGCGCTGATCGAACGGGCGCGCCTTTGCGACAAACATGTGATGGTCGCTGCCATCGAGAGCGGCAATGCCGCATCGATCCGCCTGCACGAACGCCTGGGCTTCAGCATCACCGGGCAGATGCCGCAGGTGGGGGTGAAGTTTGGGCGCTGGCTGGACCTGACCTTCATGCAGCTTTACCTGGATGGCAACACCCTTCCCCCTTCAAGGAACTGAAGCCCATGAATACAGCCCAGCTGCACCGCGTCACCCACGAAGGCCTGGCGTACTACCGCGACGGGCTGGTGGCCCTTTTACTCGATGCGGTGCGACAGGGCGCGTCGGTGGGGTTTCTGGCCGATATCAACGAGCAGCAGGCCAAGGCCTACTTCGATGAGGTGAAGGCAAAGCTGGTCGGTGGCGAGCAACTGCTCTGGGTCATTGCCCAGGGGCAGGAAGTGCTGGGTAGTGTGCAGCTGGGGTTGTGCCTGAAGCCCAATGGGCTGAACCGGGGCGAAGTGCAGAAGTTGCTGGTGCACAGCGATGCAAGGCGGCGTGGGTTGGGGCAGCAGTTGATGGGGGTGCTGGAGGCTGATGCGCGGCGGATCGGGCGGGGGATGTTGTTTCTCGATACCGAGGCGGGGTCTGGGGCGGAGGCGTTCTATCGAGCGCTGGGGTACAGCAAGGCGGGGGAGATTCCGGATTATGCCTGCGGGCCGGAGGGGGTTTACCGGGCGACAGCGCTGTACTTCAAAGTGATTGCGAAAGCTTCGTGAAGTTGGGGGCGCTCTGCGCCCCTTTCGCGGCACAAGGCCGCTCCTACAGGCGAGCGCGATCCCTTGTAGGAGCGGCCTTGTGCCGCGAAAGGGCTGCGCAGCAGCCCCAGCTACATTTGGGTAAACCTGCCCAACCGCTGCTTCAACATGCTGTTCTCGCTACGCAACTGCTGCACCTCTTCCAGCAATTCCAGCGCCAGCGCCACCCCTTCCCACTCCAACTCAAGCTCCTGATGCAGCTTCACCGCGCGCTTCAACGTCACCGGCGCGCGGTCATCGAACACCCACTCTTCGGGCGTTCGCCCCGACGGTTCGACAATGCCGTGCTCGACGATCTCGATCACCCAGTCGGCCGACACATCGGCTTCCTGGCACAGGGTACGCATGTCCAGTTGAACGATCAGGGTGCTGCTCATGATCACTTACTCCATTGAGTCCTCGGATTGAACGCGGCTTTCTCGGAGAGCTGGGTCCACAATGCGCGAGCTGCGTCATCGGACTGGGCGGGCATGACCACCTTGAGCTGGGCGTACAGGTCGCCGCGCTCGCCCTGCTTGTTCAAAAGGCCCATGCCCTTGACCCGCAAGCGCTGGCCGCTCTGGCTGTCGGGGCGGATGGTCAGGTTGATCTTGCCGGTCAGGGTCGGCACGGCCACCTTGGCGCCGAGCGCCGCTTCCCACGGTGCCAGCGGCACGGTGATGATCAGGTCATGGCCTTCGACATCGAACAGCGGGTGCGGTGCCATGCGGATGGTCAGGAACAGGTCGCCATTGGCGCCACCGCCCACGCCCGGCGCGCCCTGGCCCTTGAGCCGGATGCGCTCGCCGTCGGTCACCCCGGCAGGGATCTTCACGTTCAGCGTTTTCGTGGTGAAGCCGGTGCGCTGCCCGGCGCCGTTGGTCTGCGGCACCTGGAAGCTGATCTGCTTGGATTCCTTGTTCAGGGTCTCTTCGAGGAACACTGCAAGTTCAAGCTCCACGTCCTGCCCTCGCCTGCCGGCACTGCGTTGTTGCCGGCCACCGCCGCCACCGAAGGGGTTGCCGCCCCGGGCGCCGAAGATCGAGCTGAAGAAATCGGAGAAATCACCACCCTCGAAGCCACCGCCGCCGCCATTGCCGCCACGGGACTGCCAGCCGGGCGGTGCCTGGAACGGCCGACCATGCTGGCCGCCATACTTGCGAATTTCGTCGTACTCGGCGCGCTTGTCCTTGTCGCCAAGCACTTCGTAGGCCTCGTTGGCCTCCTTGAACTTGTCCTCGGCGTCACGCTCCTTGCTGACGTCGGGGTGATACTTGCGCGCGAGCTTGCGGTACGCGGCCTTGATCGCCTTCTCGTCCGCGCTCGTCTCGACGCCGAGTATCTTGTAATAGTCTTTGAAGTCCATCTATGGATCACCGATGTGAATGTACGTATTGCTACTGAAGATTGGGGTCAAGCATAGCCTTTCAAGGTTGATCCGGGGTTGCGCTATCGCAGACGACCGGTCTTGATTTAGCCGCAGACTGGCATAAACTGCGCGGCCGTTTTGCCTCCGGAAGCTCTCCCCCATGTCTGACGTATCCCCGGCCCGCGCCCTTGGCATCGACTTCGGCACCTCCAACTCCACGGTTGGCTGGCACCGCCCGGGCGTCGAATCGCTGATCGCCCTGGAAGACGGCAAGATCACCCTGCCGTCGGTGGTCTTCTTCAACATCGAGGAGCGTCGCCCGGTGTACGGTCGCCTGGCCCTGCACGAGTACCTGGAAGGCTACGAAGGCCGCCTGATGCGCTCGCTCAAGAGCCTGCTGGGCTCCAAGCTGATCAAGCACGACACCAGCGTGCTGGGCAGCGCCCTGCCGTTCAAGGACCTGCTGGGCATGTACATCGGCGAGCTGAAAAAGCGCGCCGAAGCCGATGCCGGCCGCGAGTTCGACCAGGTGGTGCTGGGCCGCCCGGTGTTCTTCGTCGACGAAGACCCGGCCGCCGACCAGGAGGCCGAGGACACCCTGGCGGAGGTTGCGCGCAAGATCGGCTTCAAGGATGTGTCGTTCCAGTACGAGCCCATCGCCGCGGCGTTCGACTACGAGTCGGGCATCAGCCGTGAAGAGCTGGTACTGATTGTCGATATCGGCGGTGGTACCTCGGACTTTACCCTGATCCGCCTGTCACCGGAGCGCCACCAGGTGGCCGAGCGCCAGGACGACATCCTCGCCACCGGCGGCGTGCACATCGGCGGTACCGACTTCGACAAGCAGCTGAGCCTGCAGGGCGTGATGCCGCTGTTCGGCTACGGCAGCCGGATGAAGAGCGGTGCGCTGATGCCCACCAGCTACCACCTCAACCTGGCCACCTGGCACACCATCAACGCCCTGTACTCGCAGAAATCGCAGCTGGCCCTGGGCAACATGCGCTACGACATCGAGGACACCCTCGGCATCGACCGCCTGTTCAACCTGATCGAACAGCGCGCCGGGCACTGGCTGGCGATGGAAGTGGAGGCCAGCAAGATCGAGCTGACCGACCGTGACAGCCGCTGCATCGACTTTGGCCGCATCGAGCCGGAGCTGTCGGCCGAGTTGACCCGGGCGCTGTTCGAAGACGCCATCGGCGGGCTGCTGGAGCGGGTGCGCGGCAGCGTGAGCGAATTGCTGGCCAAGGCCGGCGTCAGCGAGGGGCAGGTGGACACGGTGTTCTTCACCGGTGGTTCCAGCGGCATTCCGGCGCTGCGCAACAGCGTGGCGGCGATGCTGCCCAATGCGCGGCATGTGGAAGGCAATATCTTCGGCAGCATCGGTAGCGGCTTGGCAATCGAGGCACGCAAGCGTTACGGCGCGGCCTGAGCCATCCTGGGGCCGCGTTGCGCGCCCTTTCGCGGCACAAGGCCGCTCCTACAGGGGGACGCGCTCTTCTGTAGGAGCGGCCTTGTGCCGCGAAAGGGCTGCAACGCAGCCCCAGCAATTTGTCAAACCAACTCCGCCCGCTTCAACTCACTCTTCAGGTAGGCGTAATAAATCGGCCCCGCCACCACCCCCGGCAGCCCGAACGCCGCCTCGAACACCAGCATCGCCAGCAGCAGCTCCCAGGCCTTGGCACTGATCTGCCCGCCGACGATCCGCGCGTTGAGGAAGTACTCGACCTTGTGGATCACGATCAGGTACCCCAGCGCCGCCATCGCCACCCAGATCGACAGCGACAACCCGACGATGGTGATCAGGGTGTTGGACATCAGGTTGCCGATCACCGGCAGCAGCCCGAGCAGGAAGGTGAGCACGATCAGCGTCTTGGTCAACGGCAGGTGCACGCCGAACAGCGGCAGCACCACGGCCAGGAAGATGCCGGTGAAGACGGTGTTGAGCAGCGAGATCTTGATCTGCGCGAAAACGATGTTGCGAAACGCCTGCACCAGAAGGCTCAGGCGTTCGAACAGCGCCGCCGCCAGGGGCTTGCGCCGGGAGATGTCGGGGATGCGCTGCAGGGCGACGATGGCGCCGAGGATCATGCCGATCAGCAGGGTCACGAACATGTGCGCCATGCCCTTGCCCACCAGTTGCAGGTCGCTCAGGTGGCTCTTGATCCAGTCGCCGATGGCCACCTTGAACTCGGCGGCGCTGGCCGGCAGGTAGGCTTCGATGAACGGCGGCAACTGGCCACGGGCGCGCTCGACCAGGCCCATGAACTTGTCCAGCGAGGCGCCGGGATTCTCGGCCTCGTGCAGCAGGAAACTGAAGGCGCCGGCGATCAGCAACGTCAGCGTGCTCACCACCAGGGTGCCGAGCAGCGCCACCGCCAGCCAGCGTGCGCGCTGCCCGGCGATCAGCGGTTGCAGGCGCGGGGTGAGCATGTTGACCAGCTCGTAGACCAGCAGGCCGGCCAGCAGGCTCGGCAGCAGCTTCAGCGGCAGCGCCAGCAACAGGCCCGCCATGACGATGATCCAGCTGGCCAGGGTGACCTGGCGGGGAGTGAAAGTCATACAGCCTCAACGGCAGACAGCGGAAAGTCCCGCAGTCTGCCAGCCTTCACGGCAGAGGCATAGGCGCAGGTCATTTCTTCTTCAGGCAGTCACTCATGAAGGTCTTGCGTTCATCGCCCTTGAGCGCCTTGGTGCTGGCGTCGGCGTTGCAGGTCTTCATCTTCTCCTGCTGGGTCTGCGGCACATCCTTTTTCAGGCAGGTGCTCATGAACGCCTTGCGCTCATCGCCCTTGAGCGCCTTGGTGGTGGCGTCGGCATTGCAGGTCTTCATCTTTTCCTGTTGCGCGGTGGCGGCGAACCCTTGGCCCGCGATCAACAGGCCCAATACCAGCAGGGGTACGTGCAGCAGCTTCATGGAGTGGTCTCCTTGCCTGCGCGCCGGATGCGCGCTCGTCGCAGCTGAGTGTAGACAAGAATTCTTACATCTCTGTCCGCGCCCGCCGCCGGTACTGCTCCGGGGTGCAATTGGCCTGGCGCTGGAACATGGCGATGAAGGCCGAAGCGCTGCTGTAGCCGAGGTCGAAGGCGATGGCCTGGATCGGCGTGCCCGCCTCGAGCGCCTCGATGGCCCGCAGAAAGCGCAGGCGCAAGCGCCATTCGCCGAAGCTCATGCCCAGCTCGCGCAAGAACTGCCGGGCCAGGGTGCGCTCGCTGACATGCACCTGCCCGGCCCAATGGCCGAGCGGACGGTTGTCGCCAGGCTCCGCGTGCAACGCCTCGAGCACCTGGCGCAGGCTGTCGCCGCGGGCGAACGGCAGGTAGCAGGTCTGCGTCGGTGCCAGGTGCAACTGGTCGATCAATACCTGGATCAGGCGCTGGTCGCGCTCGTCCTGGGCGATGTGCAAGTCGCGGCGGGCGAAGTCGCCGAGGATCGCCTTGAGGATATCGCTGATCACCAGGCTGCAGGGCTGGTCCGGCAACTCGGCACACAGGCTGCGCTCCAGGTAGACCGAGCGGTAGATGATGGCCTGGGGGTTGTAGCAGCCGTGCTCGGTGTCCGGCGGCACCCAGACGGCGTAGTGCGGGGGCGAGATGAAGCGCTGGCCCTCGACGTCCAGGTGCATCAGGCCATGGGAGGCGTAGTTGAGCTGGCCCCAGGGGTGACGGTGCGGCGGGCTGTGGGTATCGGCGCCGAATTCGTCGTAGCGGAAGTACACCGGGGCGGGGAGCCGGTCGAATTGCGGAATGTCGAGGTACTTGCGGGTCATGCTGTCTGCTTCGCGGGGCGAGTTGTCTGGATGGAAGTATAGGCATTTGAACAGACAAGCGATAATGGCCGCCACGTGGGAGCGGGCTTGCCTCGCTCCCACGGGTCAACCGCAACTCGAGAATCATCATGAACTACCTCTTCCCCCTCATCGCCATCCTCATCTGGGCCGGCAACACCGTAGTCACCAAGATGTCCGCCGGGGCCATCTTCCCCGCCGAGATCGGCTTCTACCGCTGGCTGCTGGCCGGCCTGCTGTTCACCCCTTTCCTGCTGCCGCAAGTCTGGCGCAACCGCGCGGCCATCCGCCCGCACCTGGGCAAGATCTTCGTGCTGGGCGTGCTGGGCATGGCCATCTACCAGAGCCTGGCGTACTTCGCCGCGGCCATCACCAGCGCCACCAACATGGGCATCATTCTCTCGTTGATGCCGTTGATGTCGCTGGCCCTGTCCATCGCCTGGCTCGGCCAGCGTCTGACCTACGGCGCGCTACTGGGCGCGCTGGTGTCGTTCTTCGGCGTGCTGGAGGTGGTCTCAGCCGGGCAACCCGGCGTGCTGCTGCACCAGGGGCTGAACGCGGGCGACCTGATGATGCTGGTGGCCACCCTCGCCTATGCGCTGTACAGCTTCCTGCTGAAGAAATGGCAACTGCGCCTGCCGCCGCTGCAACTGCTGTACCTGCAGGTGCTGGTGGCGATCCTGGTGTTGCTGCCGCTGTTCCTGCTGTCGCCCAAGACCGGGTTGAACGGCCACAACATTGGCCTGGTGCTGTATGCCGGCCTGTTGGCCTCGATGGTCGCGCCGCGGGTGTGGATGCAGGCGGTGCACCGCCTGGGGCCGAGCCGTACCACGCTGTTCTTCAACCTGTTGCCGGTGGTGACGGCGGTGATCGCGGCAGTGGTGCTGGATGAGCAGTTGGCCAGTTATCACCTGGTTGGCGGTGTGCTGACATTAGTCGGCGTGCTGTTGGCCGAGCGTTGGACCACGCCTGTGCGGCGTTGACAGATGGGAGCGCTTTGCGCTCCTTTCGCGGCACAAGGCCGCTCCTACAGGGGGATTGCGTTCGTCTGTAGGAGCGGCCTTGTGCCGCGAAAGGGCTGCGAGGCAGCCCCCGGGTTCGTCACAACCCAGCAGCCTTGAGCCGGGCGGCATGCTCGGTAAACAGTCGCACCGGCTCGGCACCCTTGCCCACCGCGCCCAGCGACTGGTTGACGATATCCAGATGATCGAGCGGATAGTCATCGCCAATCACCTGCCCCAGGTGCGAGCTGAAACGCCCAACCATGCCGTCACATTGCCCCTTCTCCCGGACGAAACTGCGGGCGAACAGCCGGCAAAATCGGTTGCTGCCGTCAAAACGGTTCAGGCCCTGGTCGGTACGCCCAGGCTGCAGGGTTCCGGACCATGAGTAATAGCGCACGCCGTTCACTTGCGGCGCCCCCTCGCCGCCCCAGACCTCGGGCAGCCCCTGTGGATAAGCCTGGTTGAACAGCGCCACCCCGGCACTGGTCAGCGACTGGTGCGAAGCATGCACGTCGATCGGCAGCGGATCGCGGCGCCAGCCGGTCTCCAGCCAACCCAGCACCACAGCGAAGCCATGCAGCACGGCCTTGAGGATGCGCCCCCGGACAGAGTCATCAGGTGCCGTGCGTTCGAGATGGTCGGCCAGCTCCGAGCCATGGTTGGGGCCGGCCACCGATGTCACCGAGGCCACCCGGTCAGGCCGCTTCGCCGCCGCATAACGGGCACTGAGCGCGCCCTGGCTATGGCCGATCAGGTTGACCTTGTCGGCCCCCGTGCGCTGGCAGACCTCCTCGATGATGCCGAGCAACTGCTCGCCCCGCACCTCGCTGGAATGCAGCGGCGACACCTGCACCGGGAACACCTGCGCGCCGCCCCGACGCAATGCCGGAACGATGCCGAACCAGTAGGGATAGACCAGCGCCCGCACGAAGCCGAGCATGCCCGGCACCAGCACCAGTGGATAACGCGTGGCCAGCTCCTGACTCATCACCCTTGCCCTCATCCGTGAACAGACCGGCCCACCCTACAGCGCCATCGGAGACAAGCGCAATCGAACTCCCGGCGCGCCGCGCGGTTCCAAGCAGAACAGACCCTGAGCAAGGAGCGGGACCATGTACAAGCGAACCCTGGCCATCCTTCTGGCAAGCGCCACCCTCGCCGCCTGCGGCAGCCGCCCGGAAAACCCGGTGGACTACGTCACCTACCGCGACGAGCCGCTGGTCAAGCAGGTCGAGCACGGCATGACCATGCAGAAGGTCATCGCCATCGGCGGCAGCCCGTCGAATGTCATCGACCTGCCCCACGGCGGCACCTGCAACGACTACATCCTCAACCGCGATGGCCACCAGCAACCCTACTACGTGCGCTTCGACGCCACCGGCCATGTCGACGCCAAGGGTTTCAAGACCTGCAAGCAACGCCAACAAGACAGCGACGCCGTGCACGGCGCATGACACCCCATGACCACCCTGATGCTTTCGGAGATGAACATGAGCGTTGAACTGACCGATGTGAAAACCCTGCGCGAACGTGCCCGCCAGCATGTCGAGCAAGGCGCGGTGACCGAGGGTTACCACGCCGATCGCGAGAAGATCCTGCGCCTGCTCAACGAGTCGCTGGCCACCGAGCTGGTCTGCGTCCTGCGCTACAAGCGTCACTACTTCATGGCCAGCGGCATCAAGGCCAGCGTCGCCGCCGCGGAGTTCCTCGAGCACGCCAATCAGGAAGCCGAGCACGCCGACAAGCTGGCCGAGCGCATCGTGCAGCTGGGCGGCGAGCCGGACTTCAATCCGGACAACCTGACGAAGAATTCCCACGCCCAGTACGTGGCGGGCAGTTCGTTGAAGGAGATGGTGCTGGAGGACCTGGTGGCAGAACGCATCGCCATCGACAGCTACCGCGAGATCATCCAGTACATCGGCGACAAGGATCCGACCACCCGGCGCATCTTCGAGGACATCCTGGCGCAGGAGGAAGAGCACGCGGACGATATGTCCGATCTGTTGAAAGGCCTCTGAT
>NZ_JAQMYQ010000119.1:0-532 GCF_028369275.1 Mitsuaria sp. RG | reverse complement strand
CCCTGCCGGTAGCGCCAGCGGTACCTTCACCATCACTGCACCGGACGACGTATTCGTCGGTGGCCAGCCGAGCATCGTCAACAAGATCGAGTCGGTTGCCGGTGGCGATAACTTCGAGAAGCTGACTCTCGGCGACAACTCGGTCACCACAAAGGTGACTGACGAGCCAGGCACTGGCACGCCAGGCACCGACAACCAGGGCGACAAGGTCACCGTCACCATCGTCGGCAAAGGCGATGTCACCGAAGACCAGCAGCCGGCCTTCACCGTCAAGGTCAGCCAGAAGCTCGACCATGACCTGACTGTCACGCTGTCCAACGGCGACAAGGTTGTCATCCCAGCCGGTCAGACCGAAGCCGAGTACAAGGCGAAAGCCCAGGGCGATGACGTCTTCAAGGACGGCGATACCCTAACCGTCGGCATCACCGATGCCGCCGTCGACGGCAAGGCCTTCGAGAATCTGGAGCTGGGTGGCAATGCCTCGGTGCAGATCACCGACACCATCAGCGAGGTCGTTGCGACCCTCACCGCC
>NZ_JAQMYQ010000118.1:0-544 GCF_028369275.1 Mitsuaria sp. RG | reverse complement strand
GGCGTCAGCGGCGCGGACAACTTCGAGAAACTGACCCTCGGCGACAACACGATCACCACGACCGTGACCGACGAGCCGGGCACTGGCACGCCAGGCACCGACAACCAGGGCGATAAGGTCACCGTCACCATCGTCGGCAAAGGCGATGTCACCGAAGACCAGCAGCCGGCCTTCACCGTCAAGGTCAGCCAGAAGCTGGACCATGACCTGACCGTAACCCTGTCGAATGGCGACAAGGTCGTGATCCCGGCCGGCCAGACCGAAACCGAATACAAGGCCAAGGCCCAGGGCGACGACGTCTTCAAGGACGGCGACACCCTGACCGTCGGCATCACCGATGCCGCCGTTGATGGCAAGGCTTTCGAAAATCTGGAACTGGGCGGCAACGCTTCGGTGCAGATCACCGATACCGTCAGCGAAGTCGTTGCGACACTGACCGCTGACAAGACCACCGTCACCGAAGGTGGCCAGATCACCTACACCGTGACCCTGACCAATGCCCAGGGTCTGCCGGTCAATGGCCATAACGGCCTGACCTTCACCT
>NZ_JAQMYQ010000117.1:0-549 GCF_028369275.1 Mitsuaria sp. RG | reverse complement strand
TCGGCATCCAGCCCGGCCTTGCGCATGCGCTCGATCAGGCTCACCGCCAGCAGCGAGTGGCCGCCCAGCTCGAAGAAGTGGTCATGGCGGCCGATTTGTTCGACCTTGAGCACCTCGGCCCAGATCGCGGCCAGCGCGGTTTCGATCTCACCTTGCGGCGCCTCGAAGGCACGGCTGACCAACGCGTCGCTGCCCGGCTGCGGCAAGGCACGGCGGTCGAGCTTGCCGTTGGCGGTCAGCGGTAGCGCGTCCAGTTGCACGTAGGCCGATGGCAGCATGTAGTCCGGCAGCACGCCTTGCAGACGCCCATGCAGCTCACCGATGGTCGGCGCCTGGCCGGTAAAGTAAGCGACCAGACGCTTATCGCCCGGCACATCCTCGCGCACGATCACGGCGGCGTCGCGTACACCCGGGCACTCGCCCAGGCGTGCCTCGATCTCGCCCAGCTCGATACGGAAGCCCCGCAGCTTGACCTGCTGGTCGGCGCGTCCCAGGTAACGCAGGGTACCGTCGGCCTGCCAGCTCACCAGGTCGCCGCTGCGGTACATC
>NZ_JAQMYQ010000116.1:0-551 GCF_028369275.1 Mitsuaria sp. RG | reverse complement strand
AACTTCGAGAAGCTCACGCTGGGTGACAACACCGTCACCACGACCGTGACTGACGAGCCGGGCACCGGTACTCCGGGCACCGATAACCAGGGTGACAAGGTCACTGTCACCATCGTCGGCAAAGGCGATGTCACCGAAGACCAGCAGCCAGCCTTCACCGTCAAGGTCAGCCAGAAACTGGACCATGACCTGACTGTCACCCTGTCCAATGGCGACAAGGTCGTTATTCCGGCCGGCCAGACCGAAGCCGAATATAAAGCCAAGGCCCAAGGCGATGACGTCTTCAAGGACGGCGACACCCTGACCGTCGGCATCACCGATGCCGCCGTTGATGGCAAGGCCTTTGAAAATCTGGAACTAGGCGGTAACGCTTCCGTCCAGATCACCGACACCGTCAGTGAAGTGGTCGCGACCCTGACTGCGGACAAGACCACCGTCACCGAAGGTGGCCAGATCACCTACACCGTGACCTTGACCAATGCCCAAGGGCTGCCGGTCAACGGCCACAATGGCCTGACCTTCACCCTGACCGACGGCACCAAGGTCACCAT
>NZ_JAQMYQ010000115.1:0-615 GCF_028369275.1 Mitsuaria sp. RG | reverse complement strand
GCTGGTCAGGGTATAGCTGGCCAGCGTCGTACGCACCTCATCGATGCCGCCACCGGCACGCTCGACTACACCGGCCGCACCGTACAGGTAGTACACGTCGTTGCCGGCACCGCCATTGAAGGACTTGCTGAAGCCATTGGCCTGCATGATGAAAGTGTCGTCCTTGCTGGAACCGACAACACCCAGCATCCCCGTGAACGTATCACCCTCGGCGTCACCGCCCTGACCCTTGCCACCGGTGTTATCGATGGTGATGGTCACCGCCTGCTCGGACAGCGAGTAGTCCATCATATCGTCCAGACCACCACTGAAGGTCTGCGCGCGAGCATCACTGATGAAGGTATCGGCGAAGTTCGAGCCCTGGAACACCTCGATGCTGTCGAAGGTGTCGCCGGCTGCAATGCCGGTGTGCACGCCGGTCTTGAAGTTCAGTGTGATACCGGCACCGGCATCGGTGTACGACACAGTGTCGTTGCCCGCGCCGCCGATGAAGCGGTCGGCACCCGCGCCGCCACGCATCACGTCGTTGCCGCTGCCGCCGGTGATGATGTTGTCGCTGGCGTTGCCGACACCGGTGAAGTTGCCGGTGCCGAGGTAGGTGAGGTTTTCCACCTC
>NZ_JAQMYQ010000114.1:0-661 GCF_028369275.1 Mitsuaria sp. RG | reverse complement strand
CAACTTCGAGAAACTGACCCTTGGCGACAACTCGGTTTCCACGACCGTGACCGATGAGCCGGGTACTGGTACCCCAGGTACCGATAACCAGGGCGACAAGGTCACCGTCACCATCGTCAGCAAAGGCGATGTCACCGAAGACCAGCAGCCGGCCTTCACCGTCAAGGTCAGCCAGAAACTGGACCATGACCTGACTGTCACCCTGTCCAATGGCGACAAGGTCGTTATTCCGGCCGGCCAGACCGAAGCCGAATATAAAGCCAAAGCCCAAGGCGATGACGTCTTCAAGGACGGCGACACCCTGACCGTCGGCATCACCGATGCCGCCGTTGATGGCAAGGCCTTCGAAAATCTGGAACTGGGCGGCAACGCCTCGGTGCAGATCACCGACACCGTCAGCGAAGTCGTCGCGACCCTCACCGCCGACAAGACCACTGTGTCCGAAGGCGGCCAGATCACCTACACCGTGACCCTGACCAATGCCCAGGGCCTGCCGGTCAACGGCCACAATGGCCTGACCTTCACCCTGACCGATGGCACCAAGGTCACCATCCCTGCCGGTAGCGCCAGCGGCACCTTCACCATCACTGCACCGGACGACGTATTCGTCGGTGGCCAGCCGAGCATCGTCAACAAGATCGAATCGGTTGCCGGTGGCGAC
>NZ_JAQMYQ010000113.1:0-758 GCF_028369275.1 Mitsuaria sp. RG | reverse complement strand
GCGAACAACGGCGAGTTCGCCCGGCAGTTCGAAGCGCGTTACCTGCCACACGTCGACCTCAAGGCCATGCACGACCAGCTTGCCTGGTTCGAATCCCACGGCCTCGAAGCGCAGCGCCTGGCCGACGTGCGGGCCGACGACCATCTCGCCTGGCTGCAATCTGAGCAACTGCTCGCGGCCCTGGCCTACTACGACGAGAACGACCTGCGCAGCGGCCTGTGCTTCGCTCACCAGACCGGGCTCAGCGTGGTCGGCATGGAGGGCGTGTCAGCCGGGGCGCGGCTGCTCGCCCAGTGGTGGCACGCCGACACGCTGACGCCCGACAACCTGGCCCTGCGTTCCTTCGTCTTCAACCAGCGCGCCATTGCCGAGGTGCTGGAGCAGACGCGCCAGGCACTGCAAGCACTGCCGCCGGAATACGATCACTGGCAGCAAGTGGACACTTCACTGAAGTACGCCAAGGAACTCGCCTCGCAGTTCAGCCGGGTGGACGGCCACCTCGACCAGCTGGCCCAGCACAGCGCCCTCAACACCGCCGGCGCCTTGGCCTGGCTGGGTCAACTGGGGCGCCAGAGCCTGCAGGCCGGCGCCCCCGGCAACATGGATCGCCTGCTGTACCGGCGACTGGGCACCTACCTCATCGCCTCGCTGGGCGAGCAAGCCATCAACCTGCGCCTGAGCGAACACGCACTCGAGGGTGACACCCCCTCGCGAGGACGGGTGGCGGCCCCCATGGTCCGACGCCTTGATCGCGCCTA